>CAJAFJ010000746.1 GCA_903938955.1 uncultured beta proteobacterium
CCGATCTGGGGGAGCCCAAAGGGCGGAGGACACGAACGGCGCTGCATGCCGCACCGTCCTGAGTCCCGCTCACCCTCATGGAAATGATGCAGTACAGATATTCAATCTGCAACGTTGAAATCCCGAACAGTTTTGAAAACCCAAAGTTAAGCATGACATTTTTTGGGCCAACAGCGTAGTAAAGCCCCCTTCCGGTCGCCACAATAGGCACCCCAGCTTTACCGCCCCCTCGCCCAATGGCCCTGACGTGACCCC
The DNA here is from genome assembly GCA_903938955.1 of uncultured beta proteobacterium. The sequence continues at coordinate 256 of CAJAFJ010000746.1, forward strand.
ACTTTCCCCACTCAAAACCCGCATCACCGCCCGGCTTGACCGCCTGCGCCGCCCGACCCGGCGCGAACTGGCGTGGGCGCTGGCGGCCGTGCCAGCGTTGTTCCTGCTCTACCTGCTGGTGCTGATTCCGTTCACGCCCAGCATCAGCGACATCCGCAAGGCCCGGTTTGAGCAGCCCACGCAAGTGCTCTCGGTCGACGGCAAGCTGCTGACCGAATTCAAATGGGCCAACCGCGCCTGGGTGCCACTCGACGACGTGGCGCCCTCGGTGGTGGCGGCGCTGATCGCCACCGAAGACCACCGCTTTTACCAACACTTTGGCCTCGACTGGCGACGCACCGCCTCGGCCGCGCTAAACACCTTTTCGGGCAAGCGCCAGGGCGGCTCCACCCTCACGCAGCAACTGGCGCGCAACCTGTACCCGGAAGAAATCGGCCGCGCCCCCACGCTGACCCGCAAGCTGAAAGAAGCCATCACCGCACTGAAGATCGAGGCCCTCTACAGCAAACCCGAAATTCTGGAGACCTACCTCAACACCGTGCCCTTTCTCTACAACGCCTTCGGCATCGAGATGGCGGCGCGCACCTACTTTGACAAATCGGCTGACAAACTCGACCTGCTGGAAAGCGCCACGCTGGTCGGCATGCTCAAGGGCAACAGCTACTACAACCCGGTGCTCAACCCCGAGCGCGCCGTGCAGCGCCGCAACACCGTGCTGTCACAAATGGTCAAACGCGGGCAGCTGGATGCCGCCCGGTTCGAAACCCTGAAAAAACGGCCCCTGCGCATCGAATTTGAGCGCCAGATCGAACCCACCGGCCCAGCCCCGCACTTTGCCCAAGCGCTGCGCAAATGGCTGATCGAGTGGGCCGACCGCAACGACTACAACATCTACACCGACGCCCTGGTGGTCCGCACCACGATTGACGCGCGCCTGCAAACCGTGGCCAACCAGGCCGTGGCGCGCCAAGGCCGCCAATTGCAAGCCATCGCCGACGCCGCCTGGCGCCCGCGCACTATCTGGGGTGAAAAAAACGCCTTGGTGCAAGCCCTGGTGCGCGAAACGCCCGACTACCGCAACGCGCTGAGTGCCGGGCTCAGCGCCGCCGATGCCCTGAAAAAGCTGATGACCGACGCCGCCTTCATGGGCAGTCTGCGCGAGCAAAAAACCCGGGTGCAAGCGGGCTTCATGGCGCTGGACCCGCGAAGCGGCCAGATCCGCGCCTGGGTCGGCAGCCGCGACTTTGCGCAAGACCCGTTTGACCATGTGCAGCAGGCGCGGCGCCAGCCCGGCTCCACCTTCAAGCCCTTTGTCTATGGCGCAGCGTTTGACAAAGGGGCCAGCCCCGATGACACCTTCATCGACCAAGCGGTGGAGATCGCGCTGCCGGGCGGCGAAGTGTGGCGCCCCACGGATGGCGGCCCGCCCAGCGACCGCCCGGTCAGTCTGCGTGACGGTCTGGCGCATTCCAAAAACACCATCACCGCCCAGCTGATGCAAACCGTGGGCCCGGCCCGCGTCGCCAAACTGGCGCGTGCCCTGGGCGTGCGGCACAGCCCGCTGGAGCAGGTGCCCTCGCTGGCGCTGGGCACCAGCCCCGTCACCCTGTTCGAGATGGTCAACGCCTACGGCACCATCGCCAACGGCGGCGGCTACCTGGCGCCGATGCTGGTCACGCGCATTGAAAACAGCCAGGGCAAGGTGCTGGCCGAATTTGCCCCGGCAGCGGCAGAAGCGGTGCTGTCGCCTGAGGTCAACTACACCCTGCTCGACGCGATGCGCGGCGTGGTCGACAAAGGCACGGGCGCGACGATTCGCAGCCGCTTTGGCATCCGCGCCGACGTGGCGGGCAAAACCGGCACCACGCAAGACAATGCCGACGGCTGGTTCATCCTGATGCACCCGCAACTGGTGGCGGGCGCCTGGGTCGGCTTCAACGATGGCCGCGTGACGCTGCGCAGCGACTACTGGGGCCAGGGCGCGCACAGCGCCTTGCCGATCGTGGGCGACTTCACGGCGCAGGCCTTGCGCGCCCGGGTCATCGACCCCCGCGCCCGCTTTGCGGCACCGCCAGACACCGGCTTTTTCAGCCAGCTACGAACCCGCCTGCGCGAATGGGCCCAGCGCGTGTTCGGCCCGGCCCCGGCACCCGTGGCCCCGCCCGAGGCCAGGCCGATGCCGGCCATTGAGGCCGAACCGATGGCCGTACCCGCGTCCGATGCGGCGTCAGCACCCCAGCCGCTGCCGCCCGCAGCACCGACTGGGCTACCGCTTGATCCAGCTGCGGTACTGCCGCAAACTCTGCCTGCCAGCGCACCCGCAAGCCCAGTTTGACGACCCGCTCCCCCCAGCGCTAAGTTTCGTCGTGTTTCAAGGGCTCCACAATGATCATCCATGACACGCCAAAGCGGTCGGCCACCATGCCAAAAGACGAGGCGTAAAAGGTTTTGGCCAACGGCATCTGCACCTGCCCGCCTTCACTCAAGAGGCTGAACAGCCGCTGGGCCTCGGCGTCATTCGGGACCGACAGCGACAGCGAAAACCCCTGAAACACCGGCTGGCCCTGGGCACGGCCGTCAGACGCCATCAACATCGTCTCCCCGATGTGAAAGCTGGCGTGCATCACTTTATCGTCCGAGCCGGGCGGGCACATGTCAGGCGGTGGCGGCTCGGGGCTGTCCTTGAAACGCATCAGCATCGTGACCTCGGCCCCGAGCGCCGTGCGGTAAAACGCCAGAGCCTCTTCACAGCGGCCGTCGAAAAACAGGTAGGTTTGGACTTGCATGGTGATTTCCCGGGTTTAAATGTCTTGCGGGCCAACCGTGACGGCCGTGGGGGCCATGCTCATCAGCTCCCACAGATGCCCATCCAGGTCTTGAACCACCTGTGAGTACATAAAGCCATGGTCCACGGCGGGCCGGGGTGTGGTGGCGCCTGCAGCCAAGGCTTTCAGCACCATCTCGTCCACCTGGTCGCGGCTTTCAAAGGACAGGCACAGCAGCACCTCGGTGCTTTGGGTGGCATCGCAAATCGGCTTGTCGATAAAGGTTTTGAAAAAATCCTCCCCCAGCAGCATGATGTAAATGTCGTCGCTCACCACCATGCAGGCCGCTTTTTCGTTGGTGAACTCGGGGTTGAAACTGTAGCCGAGCTGGCGAAAAAACTCGACCGACCGGCTGAGGGCTTTGACCGGCAGGTTCACATAAATTTGAGTGGCCATGATTGTTCCTTTCACAAGTTAGGAACGGAAAACAGTAGCAGAGCGCATGACGAATGTCTAGCGTGGGCATCAAGGCCTGGCCTCGGGTAGGAAATAGCGCCAAAGGATGATGCCATTTGTTACGGATTTATCAATCCCCGGGCAAAAAAATGGAGCGCGCTTGCCAACCCTGATTGCCCGCTCAAAAGCAATGTGCTAGCGTGAAAATCCTATGACAAGCGAGCACACCATTTTGTTAAATGCCCCTGCCCGGGACGGTCGCATCCGTGCCGTCATCGACACCGTGTTGCCGGCCGTGGATGGCGGACGGTTTGCGGTGAAGCGGGTGGCGGGCGACCGCCTGCGGGTCACCGCCCATTGCTTCACCGATGGCCACGATGTGCTGCGCGTCATGCTGCGCTGGCGCCGGGACGATCAGGCCGAACTGCGTGAAGTCCCCATGAGGCCGTTGGGTAATGATGAATGGTGTGCTGAATTTGCGCTGACAACGCTTGGGCGCTACCTCTACACCGTGACAGCCTGGGTTGATCCGTTTGAGTCCTGGCGGTATGAGATGGCGCGCCGCATCGATGGCGCTGACATTCGAATAGCGGCCCAGATCGGCGCACTGGAGATCACCGCTGCAGCGCAGCGTGCAGGCGGCTCAGAGGGGGAAATACTGTCGCGCTGGGCCAAGGACCTGGAGCGCACGGCCGCCTCCCCAAGCACCGATACCAAAGCACTCAAGGCGCTGGCGCTGGATGAGCCCTTTGCCGCACTGGCCGCGCGCTATCCGGACCGTCGCCTGGCAGCGCAATACCCGATCGAGTTGCCCTTGATTGCCGAGCGCGAGCGCGCCCGCTTCAGTGCCTGGTACGAAATGTTTCCGCGTTCTGCGGCCATGTCGGGTGTGCACGCTAGCTTCAAGGATGTGCAAGCCCGCTTGCCGGTCATTGCGGCCATGGGCTTCGATGTGCTGTATTTGCCGCCGATCCATCCCATCGGCCGCGTGCATCGCAAAGGCCCGAACAATGCGCTGAATGCCGGGCCCCAGGATGTCGGCAGCCCGTGGGCTATTGGTGCGGCCGAGGGAGGGCACAAGTCCATCCTGCCAGCGCTGGGGGCGCCCGAAGACTTCCGGCAACTGCTGGCGCAGGCAGCCACCTTCGGCATCGAAATCGCGCTGGACATTGCCTTTCAGTGCGCGCCAGACCACCCTTATGTGAAGGATCATCCCGACTGGTTTCGCTGGCGCCCGGACGGCAGTGTGCAGTACGCCGAAAACCCGCCCAAAAAGTACCAGGACATCTACCCGTTCAACTTTGAATGCGAGGACTGGTGCAGCCTCTGGGCGGAACTCAAGAGCGTGTTCGATCACTGGATTGGCGAGGGCGTGAAAATATTTCGCGTGGACAACCCGCACACCAAGGCCTTTGCATTCTGGGAGTGGGTCATCACCGAGATCAGGCGCCAGCACCCCGAGGTCATCTTCCTGGCCGAAGCTTTCACCCGGCCCAAGCCGATGCACTACCTGGCCAAGCTGGGTTTTTCCCAGTCCTACACTTACTTCACCTGGCGCAACCACAAGCAGGAGCTGATCGCCTACTTCACCGAACTCGTCAGTTTGCCGGGGGCGGACTACTTCCGGCCCAATGCCTGGCCCAACACGCCCGACATCCTGCCCGAGCCATTGCAAACGGGCGCGCCGCCGGTGTTCATGGCGCGGCTGGTGCTGGCGGCCACGCTGGCCGCCAGCTATGGCATTTATGGTCCGGCGTTTGAGCTGCGCGAGCATCTGCCCCGTGAGCCCGGCAGCGAGGAGTACCTCGACTCCGAAAAATACCAGCTACATCACTGGACTCACGACGACCCCACCAGTCTGGCGCCGTTCATCGCCCGCGTGAACCAGATCCGCCGGGACAACCCTGCGCTACAGGCCGATCACAGTCTGCGCTTCCTGCCGATCGACAACGAGCAACTGCTGGCCTATGCCAAAACCTCGGATGACGGCGACAACGTGATCGTCACCGTGGTCAACCTCGACCCGCAGAATGTCCAGTGGGGCTGGCTGCAGCTGACGCCAGAAACGCTTGGCATCGGTCCCACGCAAGTCTTCCAAATGCATGATCTGCTGAGCGACCAGCGCTTTCTCTGGCAGGGTCAACATCATTTCATCCGGCTGGATCCGCACACCATGCCAGCGCACATTTTCCGGGTGCGACGGCATTTGCGCAGCGAACGCGACTTTGACTACTTCCTTTGAGTCCGGCCATGAATGCCCCTGCACCCAGCCTGGATCTCGCCACTGCGGCCATTGACAGCAGCGACGACCCGCTGTGGTACCGGGACGCCGTGATCTACCAGCTCAACGTCAAGGCCTTCTTTGACACCAATGCCGATGGCATGGGCGACTTCAAAGGCGTGACGGCCAAGCTGGATTACGTCAAGGACCTGGGCGTCAACACGATCTGGCTGATGCCTTTCTATCCCTCGCCGCTGCGTGACGACGGCTACGATATTTCCGAATACGAAGACGTGCATCCGCAATACGGCACGCTGGCCGATTTTTGCGAGATGCTGGCCCAGGCGCACCAGCGCGATCTGCGGGTCATCACCGAACTTGTCATCAACCACACCTCTAGCGCCCACCCCTGGTTTCAGGCGGCCCGGCGTGCTGCCCCGGGGTCGCCCGAGCGCGACTTTTATGTCTGGAGCGACACCGACCAGCGCTACCTGGGCACACGCATCATCTTCAGCGATACCGAGACCTCCAACTGGACTTGGGACCCGGTGGCCAAGGCCTACTACTGGCACCGCTTTTTCAGCCACCAGCCTGACCTTAACTTCGACAACCCGACAGTCCTCGAAGCCATCTTCAAGGCCATGCGCTTCTGGCTCGACCTGGGTGTCGATGGCTTCCGCCTTGATGCCATCCCCTACCTGATTGAGCGCGACGGCACCTCCAACGAAAACCTGCCTGAAACCCACGCGGTGATCAAGCAGTTGCGCGCAGCGATGGATGCACAGTACAAAAACCGCTTCCTGCTGGCCGAGGCCAATATGTGGCCCGAGGACGTGCGCGAGTACTTTGGCGATGGCGACGAGTGCCATATGGCTTACCACTTCCCGCTGATGCCACGCATGTACATGGCCATCGCCCAGGAAGACCGGCACCCGATCATCGAGATCATGCAGCAGACCCCCGAGATCCCCGAGGGCTGCCAGTGGGCCATCTTCCTGCGCAACCACGACGAGCTGACGCTGGAGATGGTGACCAGCAAGGAGCGCGACTACATGTACCTCATGTATGCCAGCGACCTGGGGGCGCGCATCAACCTCGGCATCCGGCGACGGCTGGCGCCGTTGATGGAGAACGACCCGGACCGCATCAAGCTGATGAACGGCATGCTGCTGTCGATGCCGGGCTCGCCCATCATCTACTACGGCGATGAGCTTGGCATGGGCGACAACATGTTCGTCGGTGACCGCAATGGCGTGCGTACACCGATGCAGTGGAGTCCCGACCGCAACGCCGGCTTCTCGCGAGCGGACCCACAGCGCCTTTACATGCAGCCCATCATGGATGCCATGTACGGCTATGAAGCACTCAATGTGGAGGCTCAGACGCGAGACAGCAGCTCCCTGCTGAACTGGACCAGACGCATGCTGGCCGTGCGCAAAACCAGCCGGGCCTTTGGCCGGGGCCAGCGCGTCTTTCTCAATCCCGGCAACCGCAAGATATTGGCCTACCTGAGCGACTACGAGGACGACACCCTGCTGGCGGTCTTCAACCTCTCACGCGCCGCGCAACCGGTGGAGCTGGACCTGCGGGCCTACAAAGGTCGCGTGCCGGTGGAAATGCTCGGGCGCACCTCGTTTCCGCCCATCAGCGAACTGCCCTATTTTTTGACGCTGCCCTCATTCGGTTTTTACTGGTTCCGGCTCGCTACCGATGCCGATATCCCCAGTTGGCACCAGGAAGGCGTGGCGCTGCAGGATCGCCCGACGCTGGTGCTGTTCGACGGCTGGACCAGCTTCTTTCGCGATCAGGTGATGCCGTGGCGCATCGGACTGGCCGAGCGCATGTGCACGCAATTTGAGACCGACACCTTGCCGCGTCACATCGAAATCCAGCGCTGGTACGCCTCCAAGGGCACGGTGATCGAACGTGCCCGGCTGGTTGATCATGCCGTGTGGATTGAGGGCGAGTTCAGCTGGATGCTGCCTATCCTGCAACTCGATGGAATCGCCGAGGAATCGACCTACTTCATGCCCCTGGCCCTGGCTTGGGAAGACCACGACGAAGAGCGCATTGCCAGCCTCACACCCGCCGCACTGGCCAAGGTGCGGCAACAAGCCAACGTCGGCCTCATGGGCGATGCTTTCTATGACCCGGCTTTCTGCCGCGCCCTGGTGCAGTCCATCGGCGCGGGCAAGGAAATCCCCACGGCGGCAGGGCGCCTGCTGCTCAAACCCACCGCGGCTTTTGCCAGCCTGGCGATAGATACCGCAACAATGCAGGTGTCACATCCGAGTGCACTGAGCAGCAACACGGTTGTGGTGCTCAATGAGACCTTGTTCCTCAAAGGCTACCGCCGTCTGCGCGAGGGGCGCAATCCGGAGCTAGAAATGGGGCGCTTCCTGACCGATGTGGTGCACTTCGCGAACTGCGTGCCGGTGCTGGGCGCACTTGAATACGTCATGAACGACGGCAAAGTCATGACGCTGGCGCTGGTTCAGGCGTATGTCGCCCATCAAGGGGACGGCTGGGATTACACCTTGCGCTACCTGGAACGTTTTCTGGAAGAACAGCGCACCGCTGTCGGCCCCGTGCCAACTGCCGCCGCCGCGCATGGCGGCTTCCTGGCCCTGGCCGCCACGCTGGGTCAGCGCACGGCCGAGCTGCATGTGGCGCTGGCCAGGCGCACTGGCGACCCCGCTTTTGACCCGGAACCTATCTCCGCCAGCGATATCGCCACCTTCAAGACGCGCGCCACCCATGAAGCCCAGGCCACGCTGTCCCTGCTGCAGGAACGCCTGGCACAACTGCCCGCCGCCGCGCAGGGCGATGCCCAAGCCGTGCTCGCCCGCCGGGAGGCGCTGCAGGCACAGCTGGCGACCGGGAAGGCATCCAGCCTGGGCCGCATCAAGACCCGCACCCATGGCGACTACCACCTGGGCCAGGTACTCGTCACCAGCAACGATTTCGTGATCATCGACTTCGAGGGCGAACCCACCCGCAGCTTTGACGAGCGTCGCACCAAAGAGCCCCCCTTGCGCGACGTGGCCGGCATGCTGCGATCGTTCAACTACGCGCGCTGGTCGGCACTCAAGCGGGTGGCTCAAAACGCCGACGAGCTGGACCGGTTGGCGCCTGCCGTGCATGAATGGGAGCGTGCCACCCGTGAGGCCTTTCTGGGCGCTTATGGCAACACGACTGCCTTGTCCGAACTGGGTATTGACATTGACATGGCCGTGCTGGACTTGTTTGAACTTGAGAAAGCGCTCTATGAACTGCGCTATGAAATCAACCATCGCATCGATTGGGTCCAAGTGCCCTTGCTCGGCATCCTGGCCCTGACGGACACCGGCACGACGCCTTGATGCCGTTCTTGTACCGACCCCCATCCAACAGGAGAAGACATCATGGAGAAATTCGACATGCAGCTGGAGCCCCTGAGGGCCATCCTGTTTCAGACCAGCGCCTTCCTGCCGCGCCTGCTGATTGCCGTGGTGGTGGTGCTCGGTGGCTGGCTCCTCGCCAAAGTGGCGCGACTGGCCGTGACCAAGGCTTTGCGTGCGATGAACTTCAACGTGCTCACCGAGCGTTCGGGCCTGGACGGTTTCCTGCGTCAGGGCGGTATGTCCGGCGACACCACCACCCTCTTTGGTTTGCTCATGCAATGGCTGGTCATCCTGGCGGCTTTGCTGATTGCCTTCAACGGACTCGGCCTGACCTACATCACCGAGCTGCTCTCGCGCGTGGTGTGGTTCGTGCCCAATATTTTTGTGGCACTGCTGGTGCTGGCGTTTGGCTCCTACTTCGCGCGCGTCGTCGGTGACACCGTCGCCAGTGACAGCAAGCTGGCGGAAGCACGCCTGCTGGGAAAATTCGCGCAATACGCGGTCATGGTGTTTGTCGTCATGATGGCGCTGGACCAGATCAAGGTCGGGGGCGACATTGTTCGCGAGAGCTTCCTGCTCATTCTTGCCGGTATCGTGCTGGCGCTGGCACTCGCATTTGGCCTGGGTGGCAAGGACTGGGCCGCTGAACGCATTGAACACTGGTGGCCACGCGAGAAAAAAAACAGGGATGAACCCTGAGAAAGCAGACCATGGCAACGACCGATCTGATCAGCGCCGTCTGGCCCGGACACGCCTACCCGCGCGGCGCCCACTGGGACGGCGAAGGCGTCAACTTTTCCCTGTTTTCGCAACATGCCGGCAAGGTGGAACTTTGCCTGTTTGACGAAAATGGTCGCCACGAACGCCAGCGCATCGTGATGCGCGAACGCACCGACGACATCTGGCACTGCTACCTGCCCGAAGCCCGGCCGGGGCTGGCCTACGGCTACCGCGTGCACGGACCTTACAGGCCGGAAGACGGCCACCGTTTCAACGCCCACAAGTTGCTGATCGACCCCTACGCCAAGGACCTGGTTGGCCAGTTTCGCTGGAGCGATGCGCTTTACGGCTACACCATCGGCAGCAAGCGCGCCGACCTGTCCTTTGACCGCCGCGACAGTGCGCCCCTGATGCCCAAGAGCCGGGTGCTGGAGCCCGCTTTCACCTGGAACGATGACCGGCGGCCCTCGGTGCCGTGGCAGGATACCGTCATCTACGAGTTGCATGTGCGCGGCTTCACCATGACCCATCCTGAGGTACCCGAGCGCCTGCGCGGCACCTATGCAGCGCTGAGCCACGGGCCGGTGGTTGACTACCTGAAGCGCCTGGGCGTGACCACGATCGAACTGCTGCCCGTGCACAGTTTCCTGAACGACCGTCATCTGGCTGAAAAAGGGCTGCAAAACTACTGGGGCTACAACACGCTGGCCTTCTTCTTACCCGAAATGCGCTACAACGCCTCGGGCAAGGTGAGGGAATTCAAGACCATGGTGAAGTCACTGCACTCTGC
>CAJAFJ010000747.1 GCA_903938955.1 uncultured beta proteobacterium
CTGCTGACCATCACGTCCCTGATGCTGGCCATCGCCGTGATCTGGCTGATCGTGCGGCGCTTTACCCGCCCACTGGAGATACTGACCCACTTCCTCAAGTCCGCCAAATCACTGTCGCCGCCGCCTGCGCTGCGGCATAGCTGCCAGGAAACCGACCGCTTGTCCGACGCCTTCACCGAGTTCGTCACACAGCAAAAAATCACACAGGAAGAGCTTTCCGTGGTCTCGCAGCAGGCCATCGCCAACAACGCCGACCTGCGCATTGCGGCCATCGCGTTTGAGTCGCAGGAAGGCATGTTCATCACCAATGCCCAGAATGTGATCCTGCGCAGCAACCAGGCTTTTTCCGACATCACGGGCTACGGCGCCGATGAAGTGATCGGCAAAACCCCCGGTTTTTTGAGTTCCGGCCGCCATGACGGCAAATTTTATGCGGCTATGCACGAGAGCATTGCCCTCACCCGCACCTGGCGCGGCGAGATCTGGAACCGGCGCAAAAATGGCGACATTCACCCGGAGTGGCTCACCATCACCGCCGTCACCGACAGTGCCGGGGCGCTCACCCACTACGTCTCCACGCTGACCGACATCAGCCAGCGCAAGGCGGCCGAAGAGCAAATCCAGAACCTCGCCTTTTACGACCCCCTCACGCAGCTGCCCAACCGCCGCCTGCTGCTTGACCGCCTGCAACAAGCGCTGGCGTCAAGCGCACGCAGCCAGCGCACCGGGGCGCTGCTGTTCATTGACCTGGACAATTTCAAACTGCTCAACGACACCCTGGGCCACGACAAAGGTGACTTGCTCCTGCAACAAGCGGCACGGCGCCTGAGCCAGTGTGTCCGTGAAGGTGACAGTGTGGCGCGGCTCGGCGGCGACGAGTTTTTACTGGTGCTTGAAGAACTGAGCGCCAACGCCACCGAAGCCGCGACCCAGGTTGAAGTCGTGGGCGAAAAAATACTGGCCGCCCTCAACCGGCCCTACGATCTGGACGGGCATGAGTACAACAACACGCCAAGTATCGGCGTCACCCTGTTCTCGGACCACCAGTGCCGCGTTGACGAGCTGATGAAGCATGCCGACCTCGCCATGTACGAGGCCAAGAAAGCCGGGCGCAACACCTTGCGCTTCTTTGACCCGCAGATGCAGGCCACGATCAGTGCACGCGCGGCCCTTGAAAAAGACTTGCGTGAAGGCGTGCAGCAACAGCAGTTTCTGCTTTATTACCAGCCGCAAGTCGACAGTGCCGGCCGCATCACCGGCACCGAAGCGCTGCTGCGCTGGCAGCATCCCCAGCGCGGCGTGGTGTCGCCCGCAGTGTTCATCCCGCTGGCGGAAGAAACCCATCTGATCCTGCCGATCGGCCTGTGGGTCATGGAAACGGCTTGCCAACAATTGGTTGAATGGGCCAAGTCGCCCACCACGGCCCACCTGAGCATTGCGGTCAACGTCAGTGCCCTGCAGTTCCGGCAAGCTGATTTTGCCGACCAGGTGCTGGCCGTTCTCCAACGTAGCGGCGCGAATCCCTTGAAGCTGAAACTGGAGCTGACGGAGAGCCTGCTGCTGGACAATGTCGAAGACATCATTGCCAAGATGACGGTCTTGAAAGCCCAGGGCATCGGCTTTTCGCTGGATGACTTTGGCACCGGCTATTCCTCGCTCTCGTACCTGAAACGCCTGCCGCTGGACCAGCTGAAAATCGACCAGACCTTTGTCCGTGACCTGCTGACGGACCCGAACGACGCCGCCATTGCCCGCACCATCGTGGCACTGGCCCAAAGCCTGGGTTTGTCGGTGATTGCCGAAGGGGTCGAAACCCAAGCCCAGCGCGATTGCCTTGCCGCCCAAGGTTGCCTGGCCTACCAGGGCTATCTGTTTGGCCGACCGTTGCCGGTAACAGATTTCGAACAACTGCTGCGTCGCGCGTAAATCACGAAAAGCCGCTGATACAATGCTCCCTATTGAATGAGGAGAAGTGGCAGAGTGGCCGAATGTACCTGACTCGAAATCAGGCGTACCGAAAGGTACCGTGGGTTCGAATCCCACCTTCTCCTCCA
>CAJAFJ010000748.1 GCA_903938955.1 uncultured beta proteobacterium
CATGGGCTCGGTGCCCAGGCTGCCTTGGGTATCTTGCTCAAGCCGCCGCCGTTCGCGGTCAAACGCCTCGCGGGCGTTATCGCGCTGTGGTGCATAAGCCATCTCGACCGCTCTCGTCACCGAAGAAAACGGCCCCTGCAACAAGACCAGGCGCAAACCTAAACGGCGGCGCACCCAGTCCGCCACTTTGTCGGGATTGCCTTCGCCCAGCCAAACCGTCAGTTGCCCACTCTCAACCCACAGCGGTAAAAAACTAAGCGACAGGCAAATTTCACGACGACACAAACCGAGAGCTTCGGTGCTGGGCTGACCCGCAGGCTGCTCAGCTTGGTAGACCAAGCTACGTGACTGCGCCACCACCTCGCCCATGTTTTGCTCACTCACCAGACCCAGGCGAACTAGCTGGCCGGCAAACGAGCCACCGGACACTTCGTGGCGGCGTTGCGCATAAAGCAACTGAGAACGGTTGAGCCGCCCTTGTTCCAACAACGTTTGACCAAGCGCAAGTTCTGGCGCGGACAAGTCCGTCATGCTTAATCCATGAGGTAATAAAGAGTCATCGTGGCCACTTGGGCTTCATCGTAGGCCACACCACAACCACTGGAACCACTACCTTGAACGCACTTGTTGTCCAGGCTGTATTCTTGAACTGACGGATTCACGAAAGTACCTCCCGAAATCAAGCCAGGATATTGGCGAACCTTGCCAAACTGGGCATCGCGCGCCACGTCCACCAGCGAATCAATCAACCGTGCCAAGTCAGGGGTGACGCGTTTGATCACCATCACGTTCTTGACCTGGTTGGAATAAGTCCCTGCCACGGCGGTTTCTGTCATCCACGGAATTGATCGAAAGCACACCTGCAACTCCTGCGGGTTGCCGTTGGAGTCCTGGTAGGAGTAGCGGGATTCCTTGCCTTCGGTTCTGCCTTGCGGCATTTCGACACCAGCCTGCAGCATGGCAGAACGTAAGTTAGTATCGCAAATTTCCGAGATGGAACCTGCGCCACCTGCGTCTGCCCCAGATGTGTTCTGGTTAACAAAGCCGGTGGGCGTGGTCTGGCTATCTGCAAGCACCACACCAATTTTTGTTTTGTACGATAAGTAAGATAGTTGCCAACCTCGTACGAAAGAAGAGCCAAGTTTTTGGTACGAGGCATTGCGCTGAATATCGCCCCCGACCGCGACCGCGCCCGCTATGACTGCGATCACAATCAAAACCATGGAGAGTTCGAGCAGAGAAAAGCCGCTCTGTTGACGACGAGCCGGCATGCGGGCGACAAAGGTGAAGCGTGTGTTTTTCATATGTTTATTGGTCAGAGAAAACCTTGGAATGACTACGATCAACGTCAGTTTTGACACTCTCGTACAAAGGATCGAGCTTGGTCGACACCAGCGTATTAAAGTTAGTGCGGAAATCCTTGAAGTCGTTGTAGTTCAGGACTGTAAAAACCTGGTTGGTGATTGCGACAGCCAACGCCGCTGTGTTCAAACCAATCGCGATGCCGGCTGACACAGCAGCACCGGACGTGACACCAAAGGTATTGATAGCGGACGCAATGTCCGTTGACATCGACGCACCCGCCGTCAGTAGCCCGGCGGTCGCTGCCGCAATACCCGCCCCAGCTGAAAAATTATCGGCAAACGCCGCATCCACGGCAATATCCAGCTGCGTGTGGTAATCCACCATGGATTGCTCAAGCAAGGCCAAAGTCGTTTCAATATTGGGATGCGCTCGGCCTGCGGTCGCCATGTTGGAGGAACACCCCAGCGCTTCCCACATTTGATCAAAATAAGCGACTACCACGCGGTCGTCATAGGTGATGGATTGGGGCCGGTTGGGGTGGTCAAACTGGGGGTTTTTGGCTGTGGAACTGCCATTGAGTCCATCGAACATGTCTCCGGCCAGATCCATGTTGCCAACACCGGGGTCCACCAGCACGTAAGGCACATGCTTTTTATTACCACCCAGTGTTTCAACATAAAGATAGCGGTCATCAAACACGGCATCCATGCCCGCGCGCAGGCCTTGGCAAAAGTCGAGTCGATCCGAGGTGCCAGTTCGACGCAGCGCTTGTAGCGTGACCGGCGAACCTCTGCCCACGAAAGGAAGGTAGCGCGCCGTGACATTGCTGCCGAGCAAGGGGGTACCCTCGGGCGTACTGTTGCCGGGGTTGTTGTAGAGGGCGTATTTGAAATCGTAGCCGTCCGCATTCACCAGCGGCCCTGAGTAGCCCAGTGTTGCGAAAGGCAGTTTACCGATCACGGCACAGGTCAAGCCTGCGCCATCCTCCAAGCCATCGCCAGTCGTGTCAGCGCAGGGCAGGCGACCATGAATGGCGGCAAAAGACTGCAGGCTGTACTCCACATTGGTTAAATTTCTGACGGTTTCCGCAGTCGCTGAGGCCCGGCGCATGGCGGGCACCACTTGGGACATCAATGCTGCAATCATGCCCAGAATAATTAGCACAAAGCTGAGTTCCAGGAACGTGAAGCCCGCTTGTTTTTGAACGCTGTTTTGAGTGTTGTAGGCGTTATTTTTCATTGGAACCATCCTCGTTGATCCAGCAACAACAAGGCAGCGGTACGAGCGGTGCGAAAGGTTGCCGCATTTGCTGCAGCCGTGGCCGCATTCGTCTTGCGGGTCTCGCCCTCGGCCACCTCGGCCGCTGCATCGGTCACGCCTGCATCGGCCTCGATCATGTTATAAGCCGACAATGAAATGCTGGTCACGGCGTTAATCAGGTTGACGGCCACCGTCACCGCGCCGGTGGGGCCGGACAAGGCCACACCCAAGTCCAGTGTGGCCAGCGCCACATTCATGGTCAGGTCGAAAATTGCCAGCAATCGGGTGTTATCTGCCTGGATTTTTTTTTGTTTTCGAATGCCTAGTTCGTAGGTGCGGAAGTCAGACAGGTATTGACGAACGCGCAAGTGGTCGTTGGCATAGTCCGTTTCGCGTGCTGCCGCGCTGACCGAGGCCAGCAGCTCGGGGCAGCGCAGTTCACCAAAGGTTTGGCTCAATGTGCCAACCCGAACCCTGTCGTCATACGACTCAGTGAGCGCCCGGTTGGGGGACTCAAACGACATGCCTGCACTTGTTGGGCCGTTGCTGCCATTGAATAAGGAGTAGTCGCCGGTTGCCCCATCCGTATTTCGACTGCCCGGGTCGACCATAGCCCAGGCCACATTCGTCATTTTTTCAGCGTTTTCGCGATCACTCCAGTTGCGTGTATTGAGCAGGTTGGTGTCCAGGGGGAGTTGCGCCTGGCTGCGCAGCTTGGCACAAAAATCAAGTCCGTTGACCTGACTGCTGACGGCGGTGGGGGGCGGAGCTTCCCAATAGTTATCAGTTGACACCAGATATTCAGGCGTGTATTTGGCGGTTGCCTGCCCCAGGTGATTGGTGCCGCCCAGAATGCCGTAGGCAAAGGGATGGCCTTCGCTGTTACTCACTGGCCGTGCCAAGCCCAAGGTTTTATGGGGGACGAAGCCCTTGGTCAGCGCGCAATTTTCAGTGCCGCTTGAGGGGGTGTCGGCGGGGCAGGGCAAACGGTTTCGCATCAAGACAAAACCGTTCAGTGCCAGTTCGGCAGCATCTGCTGGCGACGCCCCGGCTGAACTGGACATCACTTCTGAGCCCTTGGCGAGCAAACCAGGCACGGCTGACAACAAGAAACCAACACTGAACAAGGTTAGTGCCATTTCGACAAATGTAAAACCCCGCTGGCGGGAGCGTAGCGACTTCATTTCACAATTCCCTTCAGGATCAAGGCATTGACGATGGGTTGAGCTCCTTGAATCGTCGAGCGTGTAACGGTCGCCGTGCCGCTGTAAAGCGCACAGAGATTCGCGTCAGGCGCAGAGCCTCCTACGCAATACTTGGCTTTTTCAGCCGCATTGGCCTCGGCATTTTGGGTGCTGAGGTTAAGCGGCGCGGCCGATCCGGTGCAGCTCAGGCCCGTTGGCGTGGCGGCTAGCAGGTTTTCGCTGGCATCCCAGTTTGTAGGATTAGCGCTTGGAAGCGTGCTGCCTCCGAGCCATGTCACAGACGTCGGTGGATTTCCACACAGGGCTGTTTTGTAGCCATTGCGGTCCGACCAGGCACTGTTGGCTTTGCCGGTCGCGGCATCGACTGTCTTCTGGTAGTTGACTCTATTTTGATAATTGGCATAGGCTGTCAAATAGTCATTGACCGTGGTGGAGGCCGTGCTGCCTGTATCGCTGCTGGTATTGGTCATCCAGCCGCAGCTACTGACTGATCCCCCATCACCACACAGCGTGGTTGTGCCGTTGTAATCCCAATTGGCGTTCCCCATCAGGCCGCGTAATGTAGTCAGTGAAGCGCTGCGAGCTGTACTCAGTGTCGCGACATCGTCTGGAATTGAATTGTTAGCCAAGGCCAAGTTTTTTTGATCGAAGTCAGCCGTGGCGGCCAGCAAACGGTTGTAGCTACTGATCACCGCATTGCTGCTTGTCAATGCGGCTGCCGGGTCGGGAGTCGCCTGCCCAGTTCCCGCCATGGCAAGCGCCTGGTAGTAGCCGCTCTGTGCGTTAACAACACCCGGCGAATAGGGGGCGCTAAGCAGGTCCTTGGTGTAGTTGCCGACGATGTCAGACGCCGTGCCTGATGTACCGTGCAAGGTGTAGCCGTTGGACGAACAGAGTGTTGTTGTCGCCAGCGCACAGGTTGCACTTTTTCCTGTAAACGTATCTTTCAGCAGGGTGCTGAGTGTGCGGTCCACGATGCCGTTAAGGGCGGTGGTGACCGCGGCAGACTTGTTTTTCTGAAGGGTGTCGTAGTACTCAACAGTTTGGGCAGGCGCAGGCTGGGTCGCGTTGTAAGCGGTTTGTGCGGTTGCATTCGACGTCTGGTAAGCCGCTTGAAGTTCACTTAAACGGGCCGCTGAAACATTTGTTGTTTGGGCGACCGGCGCTGGCGTTGTCGAGGTCCGTGAATTCAAGTCTGCGTACAACACCGTGGCGGTAATCTGCAAGCCCAATTCCACGGCAGCCGCTGCGATGGCGCCAGCGGCCAGACCCAGCCCGGTGCTTGCACTTCCAACGGCAACGGCGTAAACCGGTATCAACGCGCAGGTAACCCAGGGTGGAATGGGGCAAGTCGCAGAAACAGTCGCCAACAAGCCTGAAGAGATACCAAGAACTTCGGATGCGGCAGAAGATCGGAGAGCACACGTCTGAACTCCAGTCACTCC
>CAJAFJ010000749.1 GCA_903938955.1 uncultured beta proteobacterium
GCCGGGGCCCATGCGCTCAAGGTATTCCCGGCTGAAATGGTCGGGCACGGGGGCCTGAAGGCGCTGAAGTCGGTCTTGCCCGTCGGGACCGACTTGTGGCCTGTGGGCGGCATTACGCCTGAAAGTATGCCGCTGTGGCGTGCTGCTGGAGCCACCGGCTTCGGTATCGGCGGCCACCTCTTTTCGCCAGGTGACTCAGCGGCTGAGGTGTTGCGCAAGGGGCGCCTGTATGTCCAGGCGTGGCAATCACCGAGCGACTGACGCTGTTATGGCTGCCTTTGCATGGCTCCCGACAGAAGCGTGTGGATGCCGGGTTGTCCACGCTTGACGGTTTTAAGCAACGCTTTTGCCACGTCGCCCGCGTCAATGGAGCGATAGTTGTTGGGAATAATGGGGTTAAGCCAGCGTGTTGCCAGCAGTGCGATGCGTTCTCCGGCGCGCGTGGGTTGGTCCAGTGCTTCGCGATTGCCCGCCAGCATGGAGGGGCGGGCGATCACCAAGGTCTGGAAACCCATTTCGCCGAGCGCCTGCTCCATCTCACCCTTGACGCGGTTGTAAAAAATCGCGGATTTCGGGTCGGCGCCCATGGCGCTGACCACTCCTAATTTAGTAGCGCCTTGCGCACGTGCTGCCTGGGCTACAGCCACAACAGCCTCAAAATCGATGGCTTTGAAAGCGGCCTGGCTGCCGGCCACTTTGATCGTAGTGCCGAGTGCAATGAATACGTCGTCCACATGTGGCAAGGCCGCGAACGGTGCCGCGGCCTTGAAGTCCACCGTGTGCTGGACGAGTTTGGGGTGTTGCAGGGGCAGCGCACGCCGCCCCACGCAATGCACCGTTGCGTAGCCCTTATCGGCTAGAAGGCCCGCGAGAACCGCCCGGCCCACGAGACCCGTTGCCCCCGCCACCAAAGCCACCCGACCGGCCGCCACCGCCGCCGTATCCACCGCCACCACCGTATCCGCCGCCATTGGAGCCTCCATTGCGGTTTCCACCGCCAAAATTGCCGCCACGGCGAGCGCCGCGCTCCGCCATCATATCGACGCTGGTGCGCATCGGGTCCGGCTGCCCTTGTGGGGGGCGTGGAGCGCGGGGTTCACCGCCAAAGCCGCCGGAAGGACCATTGCCCATCCCGTTACCCAACCCGCCACCTTGTGGTGGGCGACCGCGTCCTTGTCCTTGTGGTGGACGTGCGCCTTGTGGACGGGGGCCTTGTTCGCCACCGCGACCACCGCCAAAACCACCGCCGTTGTTTCCGCCGTTACCGGGGTTTCCGCGTGGTCCTTGCCCACCGCGGCCACCGCCAGCATTTCCGCCGCCACCATTACCACCACCTGCTCCAGGTCGGGCAGCTTTGCTATCGCGCACGCGCTGCAGCATCTCGGTACGGGCAGACTTGGCCGCAGCCTGCATCACATCGCGGCTTGGGGGCTTGCCGGCACCACCCCAGATGGTCTGGCGACCCATGGCGATGGGCTCGGCCCGTTCACCCGCCTCAGGACCAAAACCTTCGACAATTTTGACTTCGATGTTTTGCTTGGTAAAGCGCTCGATATCCTGCATGAAGCCTTCTTCATCCAGGCACACCAAATTAACGGCAGCACCATCCGCGCCCGCACGACCAGTGCGGCCAATGCGGTGCACGTAGTCTTCGCTCACGTTGGGGATTTCGTAGTTCACGACATGGGGCAGGTCGTCAATGTCAATGCCGCGGGCGGCAATGTCGGTGGCTACTAGCGCGCGAATGTCGCCGCTTTTGAAGCCCGCCAGGGCTTGCGTGCGGGCCGACTGGCTCTTGTTGCCGTGCAGGGCCATCGCCTGGATGCCGTTCTTGGTCAAGAACTCAGCCACGTTGTTGGCGCCAAATTTGGTGCGGGTGAACACCAGCACCTGGCTCCAGTTGTGCTCCTGGATGATGTGGGCCAGCAGGGCTTTTTTCTTGCCGCGACCGACCGGGTGGATCAGCTGGGTGATGCGCTGCACCGTGGTGTTGCGCGGTGTCACCTGAATGCTCAGCGGGTCTTTCAGCAGCGTGGCGGCCAGATCGCGAATTTCTTCGCTGAAGGTGGCCGAGAACAGCAGGCTCTGCTTTTGCTTGGGCACCACGGCCAGCACTTTTTTCACGTCATGGATAAAGCCCATGTCCAGCATGCGGTCGGCTTCGTCGAGCACCAGCATTTGCACCTGGCCCAAGTCCAACACGCCTTGCTGCAGCAAGTCGAGCAGGCGCCCCGGTGTGGCCACCAGCACGTCAACGCCTTTTTTGACGCGGCTGATCTGGGGGTTCATGCCAACACCGCCAAACACCACGGTGGACGAGAGTTCCAGGTATTTGCCGTAGGTTTGCACCGATTCTTCGACCTGAGCGGCGAGTTCGCGGGTCGGGGTCAGCACCAGGGCACGGATGCCGATGCCACCAAATTTGTTCTTGGGGGTTTCGCCGATGCTGAGCTTGTGCAGCATGGGCAGCACGAAGGCAGCGGTTTTGCCGGTGCCGGTTTGGGCGCCACCGAGCAGGTCGTGGCCTTCGAGTACCGCAGGGATCGCCTGGGCTTGAATGGCGGTGGGGGTCTCGTAGCCTTGCTCAAGCACGGCCTTGATGATGGCCGGAGCCAGATTGAGTTCTTCAAATTTCATAGTGTGGCGCCAATCCTGGGCGCTATGGCATCGGCCCGCTCTGTGTGTTGAAACACCGAATCAGTCAAAGGCAGATGGGGTACAAAAAGTGAACATATGCGCAGGGCATTGTTCCCAGCAAGGGGCTGGCATCGTGGGCAACTGAAGCTCCACAACAGCCCCTATTGTCGCACGGTCCCTGTGATCGGGTGAAAGAAGGCTAAAAGATGGGGGCGCTGGCACCGTCCTCGGGCTATTTGTAACAAAAATTAACAAGCCAACCATGCCCGGAACAAAATCAGGAAAATGAAATTGACAATTCCAGTTGTAACAATCAAGAATGACTGAATGAAGAAATTTTTGCTGCGCCGTATCGGTATGGGCGACAACCAAGCCCATGCATCTCCTTCTCTGCAAGACTGTATGGAGGTGGTCTTGTCCCAGTCAGACGCCTTGATGGAGGATGTGCTTGAAGGTTTGTCCGTCAAAACGGCTAAGCCCAAGAGTAAAAGCACGTTTGGCGATCACCTGGCCGTCAGCACAGCGGCCGTCGAGTTTCTGGTCCATCAGAAAGTGGCGCTGCAAAAAACCTTCAAATCCCAGTTGCGCCGAGGCATCTTCAACCCGGTGACCAACGACATTTCAGAGCAACCCCAGCTTCGTTTTTCAGATTTGCAGCTGTTGGACAGCCAGCAAATTGACGCCAGCATTGAGTTCGCCATAGCCCAGCAAGAGGTCTGGCGCAGTGTGGAAGATGTGCTGCCACAACTGAATGCGCTGGTCAGCAGTTTGTTGGGCTGGATCACGGTTCAGCCGCAACTCAACCCGCTTAAGCCTGAGGTGTTTGTGCGCGCCCTTCAAGCCAGTCTGGCTCAGCATGCCCCTGATGAACCGGCCCGCGCGGCCTTGATCACACCGACGGCCGGTCTGCTGGGCGTGAGTTTGCGCCAGCTCTACCGCGAATTGGCCGAGTGGCTGCGCTCCCAAGGCGTTGAGCCTGCCTCGCCGGTCGGGACACTGACCAGCACCCAGGCGCAGCCCGCCGCGGGCGCGCAGAACTCTGCTTCGCGTACCCTGCTGTCGCTGGACAAATTGCGCAAGTTGCTCTCTGGTGAGCTCGACAGCGGGCAGAGCACAAAAGACTTTTTGCATACCGTGCCCGCGTCCTACCTCGCGCTGGAGGACTTGCGCTTGGTCGAGCCCATGATGAAGCGTCTGGCGCAGCGCGCCAGCCAGGCGGCGCAGGAAAATGCCAAGGGCGATACACCCCCGTCGCTCATCGCCCGGGAACCCACGCAAGGCCGACTGCTGGGCCAGCAACTGGGCGCTGAAGTGGTGCGCCTGATGTTGGATAACCTGATGCAGGACCGGCGTTTGCTACCGGCAATTCGCGATTTGATCAAGTCACTGGAGCCCGTCCTGCTGGCGCTGGCCCCCTCGGACCCGCGGTTTTTCAGTGACCGCCAGCACCCGGCGCGTCATTTTCTGGACCGGGTCACCCACAGCAGTCTGGGCTACTCGTCCGAGCAAGACAACGGTTTTGCCGAGTACCTGGCATCGGTCACGCAGGCCATTGGCGTGCTGACCCAAGGGGAGGGCGATGCGGCCGCCTTCGCGCATGTCGTGCATGAACTCGAAGCCGGTTGGGCCCGCCAGGACACGGTGCAGCGGCAACAAAACGAAGACGCGGCGCTGGCGCTGTTGCACGCCGAGCAGCGCAACCTGCTGGCCCAACGGCTGGCCTGTGACTTCCAGGAGCGGCTGAAAAACAAGGATGTTCCTGAGTTGGTGAGCGTTTTTCTGCGTGGACCCTGGTCTCAGGTGGTGGCGCAGGCGCAACTCGGCTGTGCCGATGGCAGTGCCGACCCCGGCGGTTATCTGGCGCTGGTCGATGAGCTGATCTGGAGCGTCCAGCTTCAACTGGCCCGGCGCAACCGGGCCCGCTTGGTGCAACTGGTGCCGCATTTGCTGATCAAGCTGCGCCAGGGGCTGCAACTTATTCAGTATCCCGAAGAGCGCGTGACGGCCTTTTTTGATGCTTTGATCTCTCTGCATGAACAAGTGTTTGAAGGCCCCCGGCGCGAACCGGTGCCAGCGCGCGCCGAGCCCGAGGTGTCCGCACTTGACGACAGTCGGGATAGCGATCGGTCGCTGGTCGAGGTGGACGAGACCGCTTTCTGGGTCGCCGATGACGAGGCCCAGGAGTCAGGCTATCTGCATGACGAGTCCGAAATGAGGGAGAAAATGCTGCAGCACCCCTGGTCGGTGGGTGAGCTTGACATCGGGGTTTGGGTGGAACTGATGATTGAGAACGTTTGGCTACGGGCGCAACTGACCTGGGCCAGCCCGCAACGTACCTTGTTCATGTTTGTCTCCAACGGTGGGTTGGCGCATTCGATGTCTCGCCGCAGCCTGGAGCGCTTGCGCATGCAGGGCCGGATTCGGGTGGTGTCAGATGGTCAGCTGGTTGAGAATGCGCTGGATGGCGTGGCGCAAACCGCTTTGCAAAATGACCTGGGCAAAGCCATGCAACAGCCATAAATCAAGGCCGCGGCAGCTAAGCACGGGTCAAGCGCCGATAATGGCGGATTAACATCCCCCAAACTCAGCAAGACCCATGGCTCAATACGTATTTTCCATGAACCATCTCGGCAAGATCGTGCCGCCGAAAAAGTTCATTCTCAAAGACATTTCCCTTAGTTTCTTCCCTGGCGCCAAGATCGGCGTGCTGGGTACCAACGGCTCCGGCAAGTCGACGCTGCTCAAGATCATGGCGGGTGTTGACAAAGAGTTTGAAGGCGAAGCTGTGCCCATGGCCGGCCTGAACATTGGCTATCTGCCGCAAGAGCCACAACTCGACCCCGATCAGACCGTGCGCGAAAGCGTTGAAGCC
>CAJAFJ010000750.1 GCA_903938955.1 uncultured beta proteobacterium
AGTCGCCAGTAAATTGGGTGGTGAGGTTGCAGCCCGCCATATCGTCGGCAAAACGCCTGGCCTCACCAATGGCGCTGGCAACACGCTGGTGAAACCAGGTCATGACCCCCACGGCACCACACAGCAAAGCGCCCAATTGCAAACCGGGTCGCGCCATGCCCGCCAGGTCCAGCAGTTGGGGCAGCATGCCCAGCGCGATCATGCCGCTCAGGGCCAAGCCCAGGCGACTGGTCAAGCCCAGGCGCTGCAGGCCCCCCATGACACCCCGAAGGCCGGTGTACTGCACCTGTCCGGCCTGTAAATAGACGGAGATGTTGCCGGATTCGCGCTCCGCAATCATCCGCTTGAACAAAGCCTGGGCCTGTTGTATTTGCGGCCGCTCAGGTTTGATCCGCACCGACATATAGCCTTGGGGCTGACCATCCACCAGAATCGGCGTGATGTTGGCCTGGACCCAATAAAAATCGCCATTCTTTCGGCGGTTTTTGACCAAGCCAGACCACGGGGAGCCGTGCTGGATGGTGTGCCAGAGGTCTTTGTAAGCCTCGGCGGGCATGTCCGGGTGACGCACGATATTGTGGTTCTGCCCGATAAGCTCGTCATAGGCATAGCCAGAGACGGCAACGAAGGCTTGGTTGCAGTGAACGATGTTTCCCCGGGTGTCGGTCACCGACACCAACATGTGTCCCGCGGGGTAGTCGAACTCATCCTGGGTAATGGGCAAATTCATTCGCATCAAAAACTTTCTTGAAACCGGTTTGACTCCATTAGGCTATTTGTAAGCAAAAGAAACTATCCCCCATTTGGGGGATATTGCGGGGTCATTGAAAAATAAATTGATTTACATCAAGAAAATAAATCCTCTGAAAAGTGTGTGTTTTCAGGAATCCGCACGGTTATTGCGAATTCCACCTGTCCGATGCTTAAAACGGTTGAGCTTGAGTTGCCCAAAGGACGCCACCGCAAGGATACTTATTTGTGCAGCACGGCCCTGCGGACAAGCCATCGCATGAACTGGCCGGATTCAACTTTGAATGAGGACGTTTTATGAAGACAGCCACTGACCTGATCGAGATGATTGCCGCGCCTGAAACCAGCGTTCCCAAAAAGACAGCGACAAAAAGAGTGGCGCGCAAAGCCGTAACCAGCCCGGCGCTTGTAACCAAGGTCACCCCCAGCCGGTCACGCAGCAAGGCGACGGCGGCACCCTCCGCCGCAACGGCAGAAGTGAGCCCGCCCACAAGGGTTTTGATTTGACACAGTCTTGCTACCCTACTTGGCACATGGAGAATTCTCAGACCCGCAGTAGACCCGGGCGAGGAAATGAATCCACTGTAGGTTGGCATCACCCGGATTCAAAAAGAACTTACTATTTACCCGCGCAATGAGTTCTCAAGTGTTTTCATGCGGACACTGGATCAGGCGACCATGGGTAGCACCTCTTTTTGAATTTTGCGAGTCAATGCTTTTTCAGCGACCTTGACTTCATAAGCGGTTTGCAGATTCATCCAGCTCTGCACATCACCTCCAAAGTAGCGCACCAACCGCATTGCCGTGTCCACGGTGACACCGCGACGCTCCAGCACGATGTCATTGACGCGAGATGCTGGCACCTTGAGCGCTTGTGACAGAGCGTTTGCGCTCATGCCAAGCGGTTTGAGATAGTCCTCTCGCAAAACTTCACCGGGGTGAACCGGGCGAAGACCATTCTTGGGGGCGGCAATTGTCATGGTGATCTCCTTCACATCAGTGGTAATCAACAATTTCGACGTCATGGACGCCATCGGGTGCCCAGACAAAACACAAACGAAACTGATCGTTGATCCGGATACTGTTCTGCCCCTTGCGATTACCCAGCAAAGCCTCAAGCCGATTGCCGGGTGGGGCCCTTAATGACTCCAAAGTCACGGCACTATCCAACTGCTGCAGTTTGCGCTCGGCAACCGTCAAAATATTGGCAAAACGCCGAACTCTTTTTCCCTCAAACAAGTCAGCGGTATCTTGGTCTGAGAATGAAACGATCATGGTTTTATTTTATACCGATTGCCGGTAAGCGGCAAGAATTACTGACAACGGGCATATCAGGA
>CAJAFJ010000751.1 GCA_903938955.1 uncultured beta proteobacterium
CTGATTGTCTCCAACCACGGCGGGCGCCAGCTGGACGGGGCTGAGTCCAGCATCCGCGCCCTGCCCCAGATCGTGGACGCGGTGGGCCAAGAGATTGAAGTGCACATGGACGGCGGCATTCGCAGTGGGCAAGACGTGCTCAAGGCCCGCGCCCTTGGTGCGCAGGGCACCTACATTGGCCGCGCCTTCTTGTACGGGCTGGGTGCCATGGGCGAAGAAGGCGTTACCAAAGCGCTGGAGATCATCCACAAAGAGTTGGACCTGACGATGGCGTTTTGCGGCCACACCAACATCAAGACCGTGGACAAAGGCATTTTGCTGCCCGGCACCTTTTAATGCCCCTTGTAAGCGATGCAAACCATAATAAAGGCGGACTGACCAAAATATAAAGAGAGACTACCGTCATGGACCACAGCACAGATCAACCGGGCCAGAGCCGGTTCACGGGCGTCAGCGAGAACTTTCATTACCTGGCCTACCCGGCCCACCTGCTGGTCTGGATGAGCGATGCCAAGGGCCAGTGCAGCTTTGTCAGCCCCTCGTGGACAACGTTCACGGGCCGGGAGAAGTCACAAGAGCTGGGCAGCGGATGGCTGGACCACGTTCACCCGGATGACCGCGAAGTCCTCGTGCGTGGCCTGTACGAAGCCCGGCACTGCAGAGCCGGCGACCAGAAACCGTTCCAGCTGATGTTTCGCTACCGGCGAGCAGATGGCGTTTACCGCTGGTTGATGAGCCAGGGCATGCCCCACAGCTCACCAACCGAGCTGTTTATCGGCTTTCTCTGCCTGTGCTTCGATGTCACGCCCTACCAAGAGGGCGAAGTCGAAATGGAGAGTGCGATCCAGAATGTGTTCCCCCTGCTCAAGCAAACCAAGTTGATCGCCGTCATTCTGGATGCGCAGGGGCGGATACAGTTTTCCAATGGCCGGTTGTGCCAGCTGTTGCAGCGCAGCGCCAACGAACTGTTCGACAGCTGCCTCTTTGAGCGCTACCTGGCGGCGTCTGATCGGGCACTGTTGGAGCAACTTTACCCAAACGGCGTCCAGAACACGCACTTCCCGGCGGAGTTTGAATCCGAACTGCTGGCTAATTGCGAGAACCCGTCCCGTTTTGTGTCGTGGCATTCCTTTATCTGGCGCGATTACTACGGCCGGGCCAAGGGCACGATGCTGATTGGCGACGACCTGACCGACCTGCACCATGAACAGGAGCAGACCTCGCTCTACGTCAGGGCCTTTGAGGCCACCGACCACGCCATTCTCGTCACCGATCTGCGGGGTACCATCCTCTCGGTGAACCAGGCGTTCACCAAGCTGACCGGCTACAGCCGCGAAGAAGCAATCGGCAGCAACCCCAAAATTCTCCAATCCGGGCGCCACGATCAAGCTTTTTACAAAGCGATGTGGACATCCGTTCTGACAACCGGGCACTGGCACGGCGACCTCTGGGATCGGCACAAAGACGGCAGCATCTACTCAAAATACCTGTCCATCAGCGCCATCAAAAATCCGGCTGGTGAGTTGACCCACTTCATTGGCATTTTTTACGACAATTCAGAACGCAAGACCATCGAACAGCGGCTGGAACATCTCGCCCACTATGACGCCCTGACGGGGCTGCCCAACCGCAGCCTGCTGCGCGACCGGATGGAACAGGCTGTCGAGCGCGCCATACGGCTGGAAACCAAAGTCGCCATGTTCTACCTCGACCTTGACCATTTCAAAGACATCAACGACACCCTGGGCCATGAAACCGGCGACGCCCTGTTGCGAGCGGTCGCCCAGCGCATGAAAACCTGTGTGCGCGGGATTGACACGATCGCCCGCCTGGGTGGTGATGAATTTGTGGTGCTGGTGCCCGACATCAACGATGTCGGCGATATTGACACGGTGGCCGGGAAATTAATGACCGCCCTTGCAGAGCATTACACCCTCGAAGGCCAGTCGGTGGTCAGCACGCCCAGCATCGGCATCAGCATTTACCCCGACGATGGCCACCAGATGGACGACCTGATGAAGCACGCCGACGCTGCCATGTACAAGGCCAAGCAGAGCGGACGGGGCAACTTCAAGTTTTTTAACACCGCCCCGCCGCCCAAAACCACTTAGGGTGCGGCGTTTACAGCATCTGCGAACACAGTTTGAAGTCCGGGTCTTCCGGGAAGGCCTTGACCGCAAAGCCCAGGCCGCGCATCAGCTTGAGCATATTGGGGTTGTTGGCCAGCACCAGGCCGTCAATCTCGGTCAGGCCTTTTTCACGCGCCACATCCATGATCGACAGCATCAGGCGTGAGCCCAGCCCCTTGCCGCCAAAATCGTCAGACACCACCAGCGAAAACTCGCAGCTGGTGCGGTCGGGGTTGGTGATGTAGCGCGACACGCCCACCAGTCGCTGCACCTCGGTGGCGACGCCATCGGCGTCCACCTGGCGCTCGCGGGTCACGGCCACCAGCGCCATTTCACGGTCATAGTCAATCAGCGTGAAGCGCGCCAGCATACTGGCGGGCAGCTCCGGCATGCTCGACACAAACCGGAAGTAACGACTCTGGGTCGAGAGGCTGCGCACAAAAGTTTGCAGCATGTCGGCGTCGTCAGGGTGAATCGGACGCACCGTGTATTCGCCGCCACCGCGCAGCGGCCACACTTGTTCGTGTTGCGACGGGTACGGCAGGATCGCCAGGTGGTTGTAGTTGCGGGCCGAGGGCGGCGCGTTGTCAATCACGATGCGGGCGTCCACCGCCACGGCACCGGACTCGTCCACGATGATGGGGTTGATGTCCATCTCGCGCAGTTGCGGCAGCTCACAAACCATTTCCGACACGCGCAACAAGACTTGCTCCAGCGCCTCCATGTCGGCAGGCGCGGCGCCGCGCCATTCGCCCAGCGTCTCGGCCACGCGCGAGCGCTCGATCAGCCGGTGCGCCAAAAACTGGTTCAATGGCGGCAGTTCCATGGCGCGGTCATTCATCAGCTCGATCATGGTGCCACCGGCGCCGAAGGCAATCACCGGGCCAAACGGGTCGTCGGTCACCAGGCCCACATAAATTTCACGGCCGCGCTTCTGGTTCGACATGTTCTGGATCGTGACGCCGTTGATGCGCGCCTTGGGCTTGAGCTTGGCCACCGTCTGCATCATGTTCACAAAGACGTCACGCACGCCCACCGCGTTCATGATGTTGAGGGCCACGCCCTGCACGTCGGATTTGTGGCTGATGTCGGGCGAGTCAATCTTGAGCGCCACCGGGAAACCCAGTTGCGTGGCGATCATGATGGCCTCGTTCACGCTGCGCGCCAAAATCGTCTTGGTCACCGGAATATGAAACGCGGCCAGCAAGGCCTTGGATTCCATCTCGGTCAGCACCTTGCGCCGCTCGGCCAGCACGCTCTCGATCAGGATGCGCGCGCCTTCCACATCGGGCTTGGCCAGGTTGGACAAGGGCGGCGGCGTTTGCTGCAGCAGCTGCTGGTTTTGGTAGAAAGACGCAATGTTGCCAAAAGCCCCCACCGCGGCTTCAGGTGTGCGAAAGGTGGGGATGGCGGCGGCATTCAGAATCTGGCGGGCATCGCCCACCGTGGCGTCACCCATCAGGCAGGTCAGCAAGGGCTTGCCCAGGTTTTTATGACTTTCCGCCAGCGCATTGGCGATCAGGGCGCTGTCCATGCCGATCTTGGGCGAGTAAATCACCAGCACGCCGTCAATCTGGCGCGCTTTGCCGGCGGCTTCAATCGCCGCCTTGAAGTGCTCGGGACCGGCTTCTTCCGACACGTCAATCAGGTCGCACAACGAAGCCAGGTGGGGCAACAGGGGTCGGAGTTCTTTGATCTGATCGGCCTCCAGGGTCGCCAGTTGCAATTTGATTTCACAAATCCAGTCTGCCGCCAGCACACCCGGGCCACCACCATTGGTGACGATGGCCAAGCGGCGCCCGACCGGCTTGTAGCGCGAAGCCAGGCACTTGGCCGCCGAGAACAGCTCGACAAACGAGCGCACCCGCACCGCACCGGCGCGGCGCAAGGCGGCATCAAACACGTCATCGCTGCCGACGATAGAGCCCGAATGCGTGAGCGCAGCCTGGTTGCCTGCAGGCTTGCGCCCGGCTTTGAGCACCACCACCGGCTTGGCGTTGGCGGCCGCCCGCAGCGCGCTCATAAAGCGGCGCGAATCGGTGATGCCTTCAAGGTAGACCACGATGCTGTGGGTTTGCGCGTCAGAGGCCAAAAAGTCGAGCACCTGTGCCATGTCCACGGCAGTATTGGGGCCGAGTGACACCACGGTGGAAAAACCGACGCCATTTTTTTGCGCCCAGTCCAGAATCGACGAGGTCAGTGAACCCGATTGCGACACCAGCGCCAGCGGCCCCTTGGCGCACATGACGCCGGCCACGCTGGCATTGAGCTGCAGATACGGGCGCTGAAACCCCAGGCAATTGGGACCCAGCAAGTGCATGGCATCGCGCTTGGCAATCTTGTGCAACTCGGCAGCCAGCGCGGCGTTGATGCCACTCGATATCACCAGCGCGGCACGGCACTTGATGCGCCCGGCCACTTCCAGCGCTGTAACGACTTCTTCCGGCGGCATGGCGATGATGGCCAGATCGGCCTGGGTATGCGCCAAATCCGCCAGCGTGCCCATGGTGTTGATGTCAATAAATGTCAAACGGCCCGAGAAGTTCTGCGACTCCAGCGCATCGTGCAAAGCCTGCGCCTGCAGCGTCTGCGACGCGGGTTCATCCACCTTGCCGGCAAAGACAACAATGGATTTGGGCGAGAACAAGGGGGTAAGAAAATGCTGATCCATGGGGCGTCCAATCGGAAAATAGTTGCTGCAGCGCAGCATAGCCATTTTAAGTCTGCGCAGTCTTGACTTGGAGCAAGACCCGATCGCGCTATCCTCTCGCCATGAACAAACTTTTACGCGGGCTGGGGCCCGCACGACTGCCATTTCTGGTCCTGACGCCGGCATGCATTTTGCTGGGGGTGGCCTGTGTGCAGATCACCCAAGGCCACGTCAATGTGGGGCAAGCCTTGCTGGTGCTGCTGGGGGCGGTGGCGGCCCACATCAGCGTCAATGCCTTCAACGAATACCAGGACTTTCGCAGCGGGCTGGACGCGCTGACCGAGCGCACCCCGTTCAGCGGCGGCAGCGGTGTGCTGCCCGCCCACCCGGAACTACTGGGTAGCACGCTGGCCATGGCCCTCATCAGCCTAGGCATCTGCATCGCCGTGGGGCTGTATTTTGTAATGCTGCGCGGCGCGGCCTTGCTGCCGCTGGGCCTGGCCGGTGTGGCGCTGGTGCTGATCTACACCCAATGGATCACACGCCACCCGCTGTTGTGTCTGGTGGCGCCCGGCCTGGGCTTTGGCCCCTTGATGATTCTGGGCACCCAGGTGGCGCTGACCGGCGAGTATTCAGGTACAGCCGCAGTAGCCTCGCTGGTGCCGTTTTTTCTGGTCAATAACCTGCTGCTGCTCAACCAGTTCCCGGACGCCGAGGCCGACCGCCGCGTGGGCCGCAAGCACCTGCTGATCACCGCCGGCCCCACGGTGAGTGCGCGTTGGTATGCCGCCTTGATGGTGCTGGCGTTTGCCAGTATTCCGATCGGCGTGCTGACCGGCTGGCTGCCCGCGGGCGCCCTGCTCGGCTTGCTGGGACTGGCACTGGCCGTACCGACCACGCGCGATGTATTGGCTCATGCCACCGACGTGCAGCGCCTGCTGCCCGCCATGGGCCGCAACGTGGCTATCAACCTGCTGACACCGGTGCTGATGGTGCTTGGGATGCTGATGCTGTGAACACGCCTGCGGGTCGGGTCCGCCGCATTGCCCACCTCGACATGGACGCTTTTTATGCGTCCGTCGAGTTGCTGCGCTACCCGCAACTCAAAGGTTTACCGGTGGTGATTGGCGGTGCCCGCCGCGCCGTGGATGACGCCTTGCGCCTGGCCGGGTCGGCAGTAATCGATGGCGAACCCGTCGAGCGGCCGTTATCCAAAATCCCGGTCGACGACTTCCCCCGCCTGAAGGACTACACCGGGCGCGGCGTCATCACCACCGCCACCTACGCGGCGCGCCAGTTTGGCGTGGGCTCGGCGATGGGCCTGATGAAGGCCGCCAAGCTGTGCCCGCAAGCCATATTGCTGCCGGTGGATTTTGCTGAAATCCGCAAGTATTCGCGCGCCGTCAAAGACATCATTCTGGACATTGCCCCGCTGATGGAAGACCGCGGCATTGACGAGGTTTACATTGATTTCACCGACGTGCCCGGCGGCCAGCGCGAAGGCGGGCGGGTGCTGGCGAGGCTGATGCAGAAAACCATTTTTGAGCAG
>CAJAFJ010000752.1 GCA_903938955.1 uncultured beta proteobacterium
GGCCATTTCTTCCACCAGCGCCGCGTTTTGCTGGGTGACCTGGTCCATTTGCGTCACGGCTTCGCCCACCTGCGAGACGCCCCGGCTTTGTTCGTTGCTGGCCATGCTGATGTCACCCATGATGTCCGTCACACGCTGGATGGCGCTCACCACCTGGGTCATGGTCGTGCCCGCCTGATCCACCAGGCTGTTGCCGTGCGTCACCCGTTCCACGCTGGCGTGGATGAGCAACTTGATCTCTTTGGCGGCCTCGGCCGAGCGGCCCGCCAGCGAGCGCACCTCGCTGGCCACCACTGCAAAACCGCGTCCTTGTTCGCCGGCACGAGCCGCTTCTACAGCCGCATTGAGCGCCAGAATATTGGTCTGAAAAGCGATGCCATCAATCACTTGAATGATGTCCGAAATCTTGCCTGACGATTGGTTGATATCTTTCATCGTCTCGACCACCTGCCCCATAACCGTCCCGCCATGAATCGCCACAGTGCAGGCCTGTATGGCCAGCTGATTAGCCTCGCGGGCATGGTCGGCGTTTTGTTTGACGGTGGCGTTGAGCTGCTCCATGGCGGCGGCGGTTTCTTCCAGCGCGCTGGCTTGTTGCTCGGTGCGGATGCTCAGGTCGTTATTGCCCTGCGACAGCTCGGCACTGGCGGTGGCCACGCCCTCGGCGCTGTGCTTGACGTTTTGTGCAATGCGGCCAAAACTGGTTTGTATGCGCATCAGCGCCAGGAGCAAGTGCCGGGTTTCTTCGTTGCCGACCGGCTTGACTGGCACCGACAAATCACCAAGAGCCAACTCATCGGCCACCCGGACGGCATAGGCCATGGGCTGCGACAGGTAGCGGGCAAACCACAGTGCCGCGACCATCAGCACCGCATCCACCAGCGCCTGCTTTTGCAGGTAGGCGGCGTGGTCGGTGTACTTTTTGACCAGCGGCAGGGTGCTGACCACGATGGCGCCGACCTCGGGCGACAGCGGCAAGCCCTGCAGCGTGGCCAGCGACTGATTGAAAGCGGCCGTGTGCTGCTTCAACATTTATCATATCGGCCTCCTGGTTGCTACGCAGGGCTTGCCCATACTGACCGAGTCATCAATCGTGGTGGCCAGGCGGCTCGAATTAAACAGGCCAATGCCCCCCACCATGACGGCCATCAAAACCCCGACCAAGCCCAGCGCCAGAATTTGATTGCGAAGTTTCAGGTGGATGTTCATTGCGCTTGTGCCTTGGCCAGGGTCAAAGCCAATAATGTACGAACTGGTTAGTTTTATTGAAATTAGTAATTACCCTTACGCATTACTGACATCGAAACCCGCTTACATAACGTGGATTGGCGGCGAAAAATACCGCCGTGGCCCGAGAGGTTCAAGGTCTCTACAATCCCCCTCCGTGAACGATACAAACCCAACCCCACCCCCGCCTGCTGACGCAGAAAAAACCCGTACCCTGCGCATCCGGGGCAGCATGCCCGAGGGCGTGGCTTACCCTAAAACCATCAAGAGTTTTGTGCGTCGCGCCGGTCGGACCACCACCGGCCAGGCCAAGGCGTTTGAAGACATCGGCCCGCTGTTTCTGCTGCCCTACCAGTCCAGCGCGATTAATTTCAGCGCGGCTTACGCCTATGCAGCCCAAGCCCGCGGTGTGACTGCGGCACCCACGGCGCCCGTGATCCTGGAAATCGGTTTTGGCATGGGCGAAGCCACCGCCCACATTGCCGGCGTCATGCCCGAGAAAAACTTCCTGTGCTGCGAAGTGCATGAGCCGGGCGTAGGCGCGCTGCTCAAGCGCATCGGCGAGCAGGGCTTGACCAACATCCGCATCGTGGCGCACGATGCGGTCGAGGTCATCGACAACATGCTGCCGCTGCAAAGCCTGGACGGCGTGCACATCTTCTTTCCCGACCCGTGGCACAAGAAAAAACACAACAAGCGCCGCCTGATTCAAAGCCCGCTGATTGCGAAGCTGGCCGCGCGCCTCAAGGTGGGCGGCTACCTGCACTGCGCCACCGACTGGCAGCCTTATGCCGAGCAGATTCTGGAAGTACTCAGCGCCGAGCCGCTGCTGAAAAACACTGCCACGCAAGCGCACCCCGAACTGGCAGGCTACGCACCCAAGCCGCATTACCGCCCGCTGACCAAGTTCGAGAACCGGGGCATCAAGCTCGGGCACGGGGTGTGGGACGTGGTGTTTGAGCGCATTTAAACCCCCGGCCCGCAACGGCGTCGGCCCCAGTTGCATAGGATTGCCCGGTGGCAACTGGCCGACCACGCTGGATTTTCTGGCGGAGCGGCTTGCCAACGTGACGCGCGAGGTCTGGCACCAGCGCATGCTGGCAGGCGATGTGGTGGACGAACATGGCGTCACGCTGTCGCCCGCGCACGCCTACCAGGGCCATGTGCGGGTGTACTACTACCGCGACGTGCCGGATGAGCCGCACATTCCGTTTTACGAACAAATTCTGTTTCAGGACGCGCACCTGGTCGTGGTGGACAAGCCGCATTTTTTGCCAGTGGTGCCGTCCGGCGGCTACCTGACCGAGACCGTGCTGGTGCGCCTCAAACAACAACTGGGCATTGAGACGCTGGTGCCGGTGCACCGCATTGACCGCGACACCGCCGGGCTGGTGATGTTCTCGGTGCAGCCCGAAACCCGCGCCCAATACCACGCACTGTTCAGTCAGCGCACGGTCAAAAAAACCTATGAGGCGATTGCCCCGTGGCGCGCCGACCTGACGCTGCCGCTCAAACGCGAGAGCCGCATTGTGGAGGCCGGGCATTTCATGCTGCAGCACGAGGTGAGTGGCCCGGTCAACGCCATGACCGACATTGAGATGATTGAAGTGAGTGGCGCGCTGGCCCGTTACCGCCTGAGCCCCGTCACCGGCAAACGCCACCAGCTGCGTGTGCACATGGCGGCGCTGGGCCTGCCAATTTTGGGCGATGGCCTGTACCCCACGCTCACGCCCGAAGGGCAGATTGACTACGAGAACCCGCTGCAACTGCTGGCCCGGTCGGTTGAGTTCGCCGACCCCGTGACCGGGAAAAACAGGCGTTTTGAGAGCCAACGGCGGCTGACGCTGCCACCGTTATCCCGCTAAATCGTCGTCACAAACGAGGTGACGCGCAACGGTTGGGTTACGGGAGCGCGCTAAATCAAGCCCCAGGTCGGCGAATGCGTCAGTGCTACGCCGACGATATAGCTGGCGCTCAGCAGCGCCGCGCCAAAGAACGGCAGCCGCTGCGACCGGGGCGTTTTGCGGCTTAAAGCGCGCATGCCCAACAAAATATAGGCCAGCAGCGCCAGCACTTTGGCGGTGAGCCAGCCATCGACAAACGGGTATTGCCCAATGCGCCAGGCCAGCCACAGCGCTGACGTCAACAACAGCGTGTCAACCAGGTGCGGCGCCACCCGCAACAACAGCTGATCGCGCCAGGGTTTGCCCAGCAGCTCTAACGTACCGCGCAGCGCAAACAGGCTGATGCTGATCGAGACGCAGCTGATGTGCAGGGTTTTGACCCAGAAATAACTGGCGGCAATGTCTGTCACTTCGAACTTTCGGACGATCTGAATACGTTGGTGCAGTGCGTTGACATATGGGATTGTTTATCTGGCTCAGCCATCTTTGCCGTCCAGCCGGGTTTGCATCAGCCAGGGCGTAAACATCCACAGGTAAATTAAAAACGCCACGCACCAGGCGGCGGCGGCCATGACCAGCGACGCCACGTACAGCGACGGCAGCACCAGCGGCAACAACACGCGCAGCACGGCGGCCGTCATCACCAATCCGTAGGCTGCTATTTCAGCTGGCGTCACATTCAACGGCCTGCCGGTGTGACCGCGCGCCGTGCGGGTGATCATGCCCATGATGATGCCGCCCAGGGCGCCCACCGCCAGCGCATGCACACCCGCAGAGACGGCCACCACGCCAATCTGAGCCAGCGCCAGCAGCGCCAGACCAAGCGGAATCCAGGCATAGGAAACATGCAGAATCCACAGAATAGGACGCTTAAAAACAACTGGTGACTGCCAGGTGAGCAAGCGCTTGACATGCAGGCCACTGGCCAGCGCGAGCAGCGCCAGCGTCAATAACCCGGCCGGGGCAAACACCCACAGCGCCAGCCCCAAGCCGGTGGCGCCCAGCGTCACGCGCTCTACCCACACATTGGCCACCACCTTCATGCCCGGGGTCACGGCCGAGGTGAAAGCCGGAATCACACGCCCGGCCATTACGCACAACATCATCACCACCAGTGCCAGCGCGGCGTACAAGGGGGTGATGGGGTTCAGGCTCAGCAGCCCCATCACCGTCAGATGGAAGCACAGGTTGGCGATGGCCAGCAAAGCCAGAATCAAACCCAATGGCAGGTTGCGGTAGTTGTGCGATTGCATGAGCAAGCTGACCAGAATGCCCGCCACCAGCGGCAACAGCGCCAAGTCCAGCATCGCGTACACACCGTAAGGCCCGGTGACCGAGGTGACGCGGGCCGCCAGCCACAGCAAGGCCAGCGCCGCTAGCCAGGGGCCGCGTGGCGTGGCCAGCCCGGTCCAGGCTTTGCCGGCGGTCATCAAAAAGCCAACGATGATCGCCACCGCAAAGCCGTACAGCATTTCATGCGCGTGCCACAGCAAGGAAGGCACCACGGGATTGAGCGGCAGCTCACCCAAAAACATCGCCACCCAAAGAGGCACATTCAGTGCCGCCAGCAAGGCACCACCGACGTAAAAGGGGCGAAATCCCAGCCGTAAAAAAGGCAGTCCGGGCGGCGGCGGGGCAGCGGCTTTGACTTCACTGAAGATGGGCAAGGAATTTGATTTCATAGTTTTTGCATGACCCAGAGTCACTATTTCAATAAATGCATTTTATATACCTCTTATCGTTTTCAGGTTTACACTAGATTAACTCCAGCGGCAAACGAGGCTATTTTCAGGCCTGAAACAGCGTGCAAAGTCACCCTCAACGTGAAGGATTTTTCTTGAAAGTCATCGGCCTCATTGGCGGCATGAGCTGGGAATCCACGGTGCCCTACTACCGTCACATCAATGAATCCGTCAAACAACACCTGGGCGGATTGCACTCGGCCAAGCTGATTCTTTACAGCGTTGACTTCCATGAGATCGAACAACTCCAGCGCGCGGGTGACTGGGCCGGCGCTGGCGCGGTGATGGCCCAGGCGGCGCGTAGCCTCGAACTGGCCGGGGCCGAATTGTTGGTGCTTTGCACCAACACCATGCACAAGGTGGCAAGCGCCATTGAAGCGGCGGTGGCGATTCCCCTGCTGCACATTGCCGACCCGACCGCCAAGGCGATCAAACAGGCAGGCTTGACCTGCGTCGGCTTGCTTGGCACCCGTTTCACCATGGAGCAGGATTTTTACCGCACCCGATTGGAACAGCAACACGGCCTGCAAGTGCTGACCCCCGACAGCGCTGACCGCGAGATTGTTCACCGCATCATTTATGAAGAACTGTGTTTGGGCAAGATCGAGGCCGCTTCGCGCCTGGCGTACCGGCGCATCATGGCGGGACTGAAGGCGCAAGGCGCGCAGGCCATTATTCTGGGTTGCACCGAAATCACGCTGCTGGTGGACCCATCGGATTCCGACCTGCCCTTATTTGACACCACGCACCTGCATGCGTGCAGGGCTGCTGAATGGGCTATCGGCGAAGACGTGGGCAAGCGATGCGACTAACCGACTACACCGATTACAGCCTGCGGGTGCTGATGTTTTGCGCCCTGCACCCGGAGCGCTCGATCACCATTGCCGAGTTGGCCGAAAGCCACGCGGTGTCTAAAAACCACTTGATGAAGATCGTCAATGATCTGGCACGCAACGGCTTGCTGCAGACCACGCGCGGACGCGGCGGCGGCCTGCGCCTGCTCAAACCCGCCGCGGACATCCGCATCGGCGATGTGGTGCGGCAAACCGAGACCGATTTCAGAATGGTGGAATGTTTTGATGCCCAGCACAACAGCTGCACGCTGACCGCCAACTGCCGGCTCAAACATGTCTTCACGCGGGCCACGCAAAGCTATCTGAATGAGCTTGACAAGGTGACATTGGCCGACATCACCCCGCCCTGGTCTGCTGAGGCCCCCGTCGGTACGCCTCAGGTGGGCGTAGTGAAGCTCAGCCCCATCG
Organism: uncultured beta proteobacterium; assembly: GCA_903938955.1. The sequence continues at coordinate 6,136 of CAJAFJ010000752.1, forward strand.
CCTTTAAAGTTAAGCCTTGATCTCTTTGGCGCTGATCTGGTATTTGAAATCATCCGGCGCGTAGGAGTCCAGGCGACCGGCGTCGTTTTCAGCGGTGGGGTACATCAGGAAACCGAGTTTCGGACCTTTGGAGTGCGGCAGAGCCACATCGTGCGCCGTGTTGTAGGCCATCCAGTTGCCTTCCCAGCCGCCAAACAAAGCCTTGTTCACCGGTGCCACGAGCGCATGTTGCGGTGACTTGATCCACTCGGGGGTTTCCTGGCGCATGACCTTGGCCACGTCGGCCGGGTCCATACCGACCCAGCCCCGGCCTTTGAGAAACACCTCGGCGCGGCAGTGCTGGGCGCCTTTGAGGCTGGTGGAGTTGCCGCCGAGTTCTTTGTAGCCAAAAGCGCTGGGCGCCACGCGCAGACCATACACATCACGGGCTGGCAAACCAACGGCGCGGCACAGGCCGACAAACAAGGCGTTCAGGTCGGCACATTTGCCGCCCAGGTTGCCGGTTTCCAGCATCGACTTGATGTCGCCTTCGCCACAGCCGCGCACTTTGGGCTCGCGGAAGGTGTTGGCAATGATCCAGTCATAAAGTTTTTGCGCTTTTTCAACGTCGGTACGTGCACCTTGGGTGGCTTCCAGCGCGGTTTGGCGCACGATGCCGTCGGTGGGCAACAAATCGGTCGGCTGGGTCCAGTAGTGGAGGTCGGCACGGTCTTCCGCCGTAACCGGCTTCTTCGACCCATCCATCACCCGGTTCTGGGTCTGGATGCGGCTGGTCAACTCAACAAAAGGCTTGGCCTCGTTCTCGGCAAACGCCACATGCAACATGCGGGCGCCGTACTGCGCATCCGCGGTCAACACCGCTTGGCCGTTGCTGGAATAGCTGCTTTCCAGCGACTTTTGCCAATCGGTATTGACCGACGGAATCGGCAACCAGACGCGGGTGGCGCCTTGGGGCTTGACGATATCGACCCGCGTGGTGACCTCAAAAGTGCGCCAGTTGCCCGCTTGCGGTGAAAACTTGCGCTCGACCGCTGCTTGCACAGGGCTGGTTTGTGCAAAATTAATAGCAGGAAAGGCAGTAGAGGCGAGGGCTAGCGCCGTATGTTTAATAAAATTACGGCGAGCTTGGGCGTGAACGGTGGTCATGAAGTGAACTCCGGAATGATAAAAATAAAAATACAAGTCACCAGCGCAGGTCAAGGTGCGCCGGAATGACCGGCCCTTGCAGGACTCGCTGCAAGGGCTGCCGATTATCACGGCTGCCGTGTCGCCCGACGCTTCGGGTACATTGCTGGCACAAATAAAAAGCCACCGGCTGGAGACGACAAGATGAACACAACCAGCCCACACGACCCATCCGCCCGTCGCGGCATCGTGGTGCGCGGCCATGACAAGCACGAAGCAAGTACCCGCGGCCAGGCCGTGCTGAGCCAGCTGGACGCGCCGGACCTGGCGCCCCATGTAGTGATCCATACCGGAGCCGATGCCCTGGGGCCGTTTACCCAGCTGACCCTGAATGACGCGCAGACCCAGGCCTGGGCGCCCGGCCACGACACCTTGCCACTCTGCGCAACGCTGCAACTTGACACCCAAAACCGGCCCGGCGACCTGATGCGCGAGATTGTGCTGACCCTGCTCATGGGGCCGGTGGCTTTTGAGTTCCCCAGCCTGGATGAATTGCTGTCTGCGGTGCGCATTCGCCGCAACATCGTGCTGGCAGCACGCCAAACCACGCTGGCGTTTCACACCTGCGAGGTCAATCGCCCGCTCGACTATTGGACCTATGACGAAGACCGGGGCTTCACCATCCTGCCCGGCGTGTCGCTGATTGCGGCGCTGACGCAAGCCACCCAGCCGGCGGTGTCGGGCAACTTGTACGCGTTCTCGTGCTACCGCGCCACCGAATACATTATTTTGCTCGGCATCGCGCAGGAGCTGGCGCAGTGCAACCCGGCCCTGCTGGCGCAATTGCAAACCCGGTGGACTGCCCGGCCCATCGCTTCCGGCCAGTTCCATGATGTTTTTTTGCGCGAACAGGGCTCGATGGACGCACCTTTGCCACCGCGTTATTTCGTGCCGGGCGACCGCACCTGGTTTCGCAACCCCGATGAAGCCTCCGCCGACGCCTCCGGCTTTGAGGGGTCATGGGTGATGTACCTGGGCGGTGGCCTGTTCACCAACCTCTGGAAGCGCGAGCAGCCCTACACCCTGACCCAGAAATGTGTCGAGATTTACCACTGGCGGCACGGGCTTTACCGGGATGAAGCAGGTGAAGAACGCATCGACGAAGAGCGCATCGCACCGATGATCGAAGCCACCTTGAACCACCCCGCTGAACTCAAACGCATTCTGGCCGTGATGGAACGCTACCGCGAGCCGCGCGGCATCTACACCGAAGCGGGTGGCTGCATTGACACCACCCGTGAATTTGCGCGCTGGGTCTGCCCCGGCACCGCCGATCTGGTGCTGCCCACGCCATGAAATCAGCCGTGCAGGGCCGACAAACGCACATTGACGCGCTCAAACTGATCGCCTCACAACTGATTGTGCTGCACCACTTTGTGGCCTACGGCCCGCTGGCCGATGCCTTGGACACCGCGGCACCCAAGTTGACCGACTGGTTTTATGACTACGCCCGCATGGCGGTGCAGGTGTTTTTGGTGCTGGGCGGCTACCTGGCCGTGCGCAGCCTGGCGCCGACCGGCGTGGTGCGGGTGATCTCCCCACTGCGTTTGATCTTTCAGCGTTACCAGCGTCTGATCCTGCCGCTGCTGGCGGCCTTGGTACTCACCATGATGAGTGCGGCCATCGCTCGGCACTGGATCAGTGACGAGTTCATTCCCGACGCGCCGACCTGGGGGCAACTGCTGGCGCACGCCACGCTGTCCTATAGCGTGCTGGGCTACGACGCTTTGTCAGCCGGGGTCTGGTATGTGGCCATCGACTTTCAGCTGTTTGCGCTCCTGACCCTGCTGCTGTGGCGCGGCCAGCACACGCAGTGGCGCTACGCACCGCTGTTGGGCTTGATGCTGGCGTCGCTGTTTTTTTTCAACATGGATGAGGGGCTGGACAACTGGGCGCTGTACTTTTTTGGCGCTTATGGTCTGGGCGGCGCCGCCTTTTGGGCTGGCAACGCGCGTCGCCCCGCCTGGCGGCTGGGCTTGCTGGCCGCCGTGGGCGCGCTGGCGCTGGCGTTTGATTTTCGCGAACGCATTGCGCTGGCATTGGCGGTGGCCTTGTGGCTGGGGCTGCTGCAGTGGCGCAGTCACTCAGCCCCCTTTCACAGCCGTTTGCCAGCTTGGCTGGTGCGGACCGTGGCGCATTTGGGAAAAACGTCATATGCCCTGTTTCTGGTGCATTTTTCAGTCTTGATGATCGGCAACGCGCTGTTTGTGCGACTGGGCCTGCACGGGACCGGGCCGGCGGGGCTGGTGTTGCTGGGCTGCTGGGCCACTTGCCTGGCGCTGGCCATCGTGTTCGAGCACTGGGTCGAGACGCCGCTGGCGCGCTTGCGCTTTCTCCAGTGAATACCCTATGCCGGACGTGTCGTTCGACCTTATTTCAAGCCTCCAGACCTCGTGAAATAAGCGTCAGTAGCTATTAATTCAATAGCATTTAAATACCACGTATTGAACTGGCTTGAACAGATAATCGAGCTTCATATGCGCCATGAACGACGAATGAAAAATCGGTAAAACCCAAAGAATGGGGCTTGCGATGATGTCATTCCTTAATCCGTTTATCCGTTCTCTTAACGCGAAAGAACGCTCGTATGACCTTGATGATTAGCGCACGATTCAAGCGTGCTTACCGCTTGCTGTGTTGCCATGGCAGCACATGCCTGCTGCTCTGCGCAGCCTTGATAACGCCCTGCGCGGCCCTGGCGGCAGCGCCCGCGGCAGCTACCACCACGCTCACGGTGGTGATGGATGACAACTACCCGCCTTATATTTTTCGCAACGCTGCTGGCGCACTGGACGGTTATCTCGTCGATGTCTGGGCGCTATGGGAACGCAAGACCGGCGTGCCAGTAAATCTGCAAGCCAGCGACTGGGACAAAGCCAAGCAGCGCATGCAGATGGGGCAGGCGCAGGTGATTGACACCATTTTCCAGACCCCGGAGCGGGAAAAAACGCTCGACTTCACATCGGCCTACGCCCAGATTCCAGTCTCGATCTACACCCATACCGGCATTGGCGGCATCACCGGAACCCCCAATTTGCAGGGATTTCTGGTCGGCGTGAAAGCGGGCGATGCCTGCATCGACACGCTGCAAGAGGCCGGTATCACGACGCTGGCGCCCTACCCCAACTATGAAGCGCTGGTGCAGGCGGCGATTGCCGGCCAGGTCCGGATTTTTTGCCTGGACGAGCCACCCGCCAACTACCTGCTTTACAAACACCACGCCGAGAAAGATTTCAACAAGGCTTTTCAGCTCAACCAGGGCGAGTTTCATCGGGCCGTGCACCAGGGCGATGCACCCACCATGGCCCTGCTGAAGCGCGGTTTTTCTGCCATCTCCAGCGCCGAAGAGCAGGAATTACGCGACAAGTGGATGGGGACGCCACTCCATTCACGACCCTATATCCACTATCTGGCCTACGCCCTGCTCGCGGCCGCGCTGAGTGGGGCCTTGCTGTTGCTTTGGGGAACCACCTTGCGCCGCAGCGTCAAGCAACGTACCGCCGAACTGGAGGCCGAGCGTGCCCGCTTGCGGGTGCTGCTGGAAGCCATTCCGGATCTCGTGTGGATGAAGGACAGTGCGGGGGTCTATCGTTTCTGCAACCCGATGTTCGAGCGGTTTTTTGGCGCCAGGGAGGCGGCCATCGTCGGCAAAACCGATTACGACTTTGTGGACAAGGAACTGGCCGACTTCTTCCGTGCGCACGACCAAAAGGCCATAGAAGCCAGTCAACCGAGCATCAACGAAGAATGGATCACGTTTGCCGACGATGGCCGCCGGGCCTTGCTGGAAACCACCAAAACGCCGATGCGCAATGCCGATGGCGAACTGCTGGGGGTACTGGGGGTGGCGCGCGACATCACCGGGCGCAAGCAGACAGAACACGCGCTACAGGAAAGTGAACACCGGCTGCACACGATTCTTGACAGCGTCGAAGCGTACATCTACATCAAGGACATCAACTACCGCTACCAATACGCCAACCAACGTGTGCGCGACTTGTACGGCAAACCGATGGAAGAGATTGTGGGACAGGAAGATGCTGCCTTTTTTGATGCGCCTACGGCGGCCCATCTGCGCCAAAACGACCGCCGCGTGATTGAGCACGGCGAGCGCGTGGCGCTGGAGGAAATCAACACCGGCATTCGGGACGCGGTCACCAGCGCCTACCTCACGGTCAAGCTGCCTCTGCGCGACAAGGATGGTCAGATCTACGCGCTATGCGGCATCTCGACCGACATCACCGAGCACAAAAAGATCGAATCGTCGTTGCGCGTGGCCGCCGCCGCCTTTGAATCACAGGAAGGCATGCTGATCACCGACGCCAACAACATCATCCTGCGCGTGAACCAGTCGTTCACCGAGATGTCGGGCTACTCGGCGCAGGAAGTGGTGGGCCAATCGCCGTGCATGTTTGCCTCGGGGCGCCACGATGACGGTTTTTATGCCGCCATGTGGGCAGCGATCAACCACCATGGCAGTTGGCAGGGCGAAATATGGGACCGCCGCAAAAGCGGTGAAATCTACCCCAAATGGATGACCATTACCGCCGTCAAAGGCAGCGATGGCGTGTTGACCCATTACGTCGCCACCCACACCGATATCACCGAGCGCAAGAATGCAGAAGGGCAAATACGCAATCTGGCTTTTTACGACCCCCTGACCTCCTTGCCGAACCGCCGCTTGCTGGCCGACCGTCTGCAGCAGGCCCTCGTGGCAAGTGCCCGCAGCAGGCATGAAGGTGCGTTGTTGTTCATCGACCTGGACAACTTCAAAACCCTGAACGACACGCTCGGCCATGACAAAGGCGACCTGTTGCTGCAGCAAGTGGCCCAACGCGTGACCCGCTGCATTCGTGAAGGCGATACCGTGGCCCGTCTGGGGGGCGACGAGTTTGTCGTGATGCTGGAGAATTTGAGCGAAAACGCCAGCGAAGCCGCCAGTCAGACCCAAATTGTGGGCGAAAAGATACTCTCAAGCCTCAACCGGCCATTCGATTTGGCCACTGGACAGGACTACCGCAGCAGTTCCAGCATCGGCGTCACCCTGTTTGACGCGCCAAGCAACAGCAGCGACGAGTTGATGAAACGTGCCGATCTGGCGATGTACCAGGCCAAGGCCGCCGGGCGCAATACCTTGCGCTTCTTCGACCCGACCATGCAGGCCGAAGTCAGCGCGCGTGCCGCGCTGGAAGCCGATTTGCGCGAGGGGCTGAAACTGGAGCAGCTGGTGCTGCATTACCAGCCGCAGGTCGATGCCAGCGGACATGTCACCGGTGTCGAGTCGCTGGTACGCTGGCAGCACCCCCAGCGCGGCCTGGTGCCACCGAACGACTTTATTCCCCTGGCCGAAGACACCGGACTGATTCTGCCGCTGGGCAACTGGGTGCTGGACACCGCGTGCCGCCAGCTACGTCAATGGGCCGCTGATCCGGCCCGGGCCGACCTGCGTGTGGCGGTCAACGTCAGCGCCGGGCAAGTGCACCAAGCCGATTTTGTCGACCAAGTGCTCACGGTGCTGGAACGCACCGGCGCCAACCCGAAGCGACTCAAGCTGGAGTTGACAGAAAGCCTGCTGCACCATGATATTGAAGACACCATCGACAAAATGACCCAGCTGAAAACCCGGGGCGTCAGCTTTTCGCTCGACGACTTTGGCACCGGCTACTCGTCGCTGGCCTACCTGAAGCGCCTGCCGCTGGAACAGCTGAAAATTGATCAAACCTTTGTACGCGACATCCTGACCGACCCCAACGATGCCGCCATTGCCCACGCCGTGGTGACGCTGGCGCACAGCCTGGGCTTGTCCGTCATTGCCGAGGGCGTGGAAACCGATGCGCAACGCGACATGCTGGCCACGCAAGGCTGCCATTTTTACCAAGGCTACCTGTTCAGTCGGCCCCTGCCGATTGCAGCGCTGGAGCAATTTCTGGCGAATGCCCGTGTTGCCCGGCCTTGACCTGGTACAGGCTGCAGAGCGCCAAGCCTGGCTTGCAGGCGTGGTTGGGTTAGCGCTTGAGCAAAGGGTCGACCAGCGCGGCGGCCTTGCGGCCGCGCCAGTCAAACTCGCCGCGCACACGTTGACGCGGTTGGCCATCCGCGCCAATCAGCACGGTGGTGGGAAAGACGTTAACGCCCCAGCGCCGGGCAATGTCACCGACCGGATCGGCCAGCACCGGCAAGCGCAAGTCGGTTGACTGGACGAACTGCGCGATGCGGGTCGGCGATTCCTTGAAATTGATGGTCAGCACGACCAGTTTGTCCGGTCCGTGCACCTCGGCCAAGTCTTGTAGCGCGGGCATCTCGGCCCGGCAGGGCTCGCACCAGCTGGCCCAAAAGTTAATCAGCACCGCCTTGCCGCGCAAGTCGCTCAAACGCCAATGCTGGCCCTTGAGGTCGGTGCCCGTCAGCACCGGCACGGGTTGGCGCGCCAGCCAAGGCTGCACGTCGTAACCCTGCGCGTGGACCACGGCGCTGACCAGCAGCATGACCCAAGCCGCGCCAAGACGGGCCAACACCCGCCGCCTCAGATTACAGCTTGACAGACACCCAGCCCATCACACTGGCCAAGGCCGCATCGACCTTGGCAGGCTCGGTGCCACCGGCCATCGCCATGTCGGGTTTGCCGCCGCCTTTGCCGCCGACTTGCGCGGCAATGAAGTTGACCAACTCACCGGCCTTGACCTTGCCCGTGGTGTCGGGGGTGACGCCGGCTGCAATTTGCACCTTGTCGCCGTCGACTGCCACCAGCACGATCACGGCAGTTTTGAGCTTGTCCTTGAGCTTGTCCATGGTGTCGCGCAGGGTCTTGGTGTCGGCGCCTGCCAGCCGGGCCACCAGCACCTTGACGCCGTTGACCAGCACCGCCTGCGTCACCAGCTCATCGCCCTGGGCGGAGGCCAGCTTGCCTTTGAGCGCCGTCAATTCTTTTTCCAGTGCCTTGACGTGGTCCAGCACGCTGGCAATGCGGTCGTTCACTTCCACCACCGGCGCTTTGAGCGCGCCCGCCACCTGGGTGACGGTGTCTTCCAGGTCCTGCAGATAGGCCAGCGCATTCTGGCCGGTCACGGCCTCGATACGGCGCACGCCCGAGGCGACACCGCTTTCGGCCACGACCTTGAACAGGCCAATGTCGCCGGTGCGCTGCACATGGGTGCCGCCGCACAGCTCACGGCTTTCGCCGATGTCGAGCACGCGCACGGTTTCACCGTATTTCTCGCCGAACAGCATCATGGCGCCGGTGGCTTGGGCCGACTCGATGTCCATCACGCGCGACTGGGTGGCGGCGTTGCTCAAAATCTCGGCATTGACGCGGGCCTCGACCTCGCGAATCTCGGCGTCGGTCACGGGCGCGTTGTGGGTAAAGTCGAAACGGGTGCGTCCGGCATTGACCAGCGAACCCTTTTGCTGCACATGCTCGCCCAGCACTTCGCGCAGGGCTTTGTGCATCAAA
>CAJAFJ010000753.1 GCA_903938955.1 uncultured beta proteobacterium
ATCGTGGCCACCGGCTCCAACGCCCGCGCTTTGCCCGGCACGCCGTTTGACGAAGAAACCATTCTTTCCAACGACGGTGCTTTGCGCATTGGCGCGCTGCCGAAGAAATTGGGCTTGATCGGCTCCGGTGTGATTGGCCTTGAAATGGGTTCGGTCTGGCGTCGTCTTGGCTCTGAAGTCACCATTCTGGAAGGCCTGCCGGTTTTCCTGGGCGCGGTGGACGAGCAGATCGCCAAGGAAGCCCATAAAGCTTTCGTCAAGCAGGGTCTTAAAGTTGAACTCGGCGTCAAGGTCGGCGAGATCAAGAAGAGCAAAAAGGGCGTTAGCGTTGCCTGGACCAACGCCAAGGGCGAAGCCCAGACGCTGGAAGTCGATAAGTTGATCGTGTCAATTGGCCGCGTTCCCAATACCATCGGTTTGAATGCCGAAGCGGTTGGCTTGGCGCTGGACGAGCGCGGCGCGATTGTGGTGGACGAACAATGCCGTTCCAACTTGCCTGGCATCTGGGCAGTGGGCGACGTGGTGCGTGGCCCGATGCTGGCACACAAGGCGGAAGAAGAGGGCGTGGCTGTGGCTGAGCGCATGGCCGGTCAACATGGACATGTCAACTTCAACACCATCCCCTGGGTGATTTACACCAGCCCCGAGATCGCTTGGGTCGGCCGTACCGAGCAGCAGCTCAAGGCCGATGGTGTGGCTTATCGCGCCGGTTCTTTCCCGTTCCTGGCCAATGGCCGTGCCCGTGCGTTGGGCGACACCACCGGCATGGTCAAAATGCTGGCGGATGCCACGACGGACGAGATTCTCGGCGTTCACATCGTCGGCCCCATGGCCAGCGAATTGATTGCCGAGTGTGTCGTAGCGATGGAATTCCGCGCCAGCAGTGAAGACATTGCCCGCATCTGCCATGCGCACCCCTCCTTGAGCGAAGCGACCAAGGAAGCGGCTTTGGCCGTGGACAAGCGCACTTTAAATTTCTAATTAAATTTAGAATCAAAATCAGCTTCTGGCGCACGCGATGTGTGCCAGGAGCTTTTGTTTTATCTGCATGAAAAGGTTGCCGTCTTGAGTGTCAAAGAAGCTTACCAAGCCGAGCTGCTTGCCCGTGGCTACACCGCCGATCCGGCTCAGCTTCGCGCTGTTGAGGCACTGGAGCGCTGCGCCCAGGAGTGGTCCCACTTCAAGGTGAAGCGCTCCAATGCTTTCAAGAAGCTGATCAACCGACCCGATATTCCGCGTGGCGTCTATATGCACGGCGGAGTAGGGCGGGGCAAGAGCTTTTTGATGGACTGCTTTTATGGTGCGGTGCCCCTCAAGCGCAAAACCCGTCTTCATTTTCATGAGTTCATGCGGGAAGTTCACCGTGAGTTGGCCGGTCTGCAAGGCACAGTCAACCCGCTTGATGAACTGGCAAAACGCATTGCCAAAAAATACCGGCTGATTTGTTTTGATGAGTTTCATGTGGCCGACATCACCGATGCCATGATTCTTCATCGCTTGCTGGCGGCTTTGTTTGACAACGGCGTGGGCTTTGTAACCACCTCCAATTTCAAACCAGATGATCTGTATCCCAATGGCTTGCACCGCGACCGCATTCTGCCTGCGATTGCCTTGCTGAATCTGAATCTGGAAGTTCTCAGCGTCGATAACGGCACCGATTACCGTCGCCGCACGCTGGAGCAACTCAAGCTCTACCACGCGCCACTCGGTGCCGAGGCCGATGCCGCCATGCAAGATGCATTTGAGCGTTTGGCCGAATCGCAGGACGATGACCCCGTGTTGCACATTGAAGCGCGCGAGATCAATGCCAAACGCAAGGCCGGTGGCTTGGTCTGGTTTGACTTTAAAACGCTGTGCGGTGGCCCTCGCTCGCAAAATGACTACCTGGAAATTGCCTCGCAATTTCACACGGTGTTGCTCAGCGATGTGCCGCACATGCCGGTGCGCATGTCGTCTGAAGCCCGTCGTTTTACCTGGTTGGTGGATGTGCTGTATGACCGCCGAGTCAAACTCATCATGTCGGCCGCCGTGTCACCTGAAGAGCTTTACACCGAAGGTCTGTTGGCCCATGAGTTTCCAAGAACGGTGTCACGGCTGAACGAAATGCAATCCGGTGAGTATCTGGCGCTTGAGCGACGGGTTGTTGATACAAGTTTGACATGAAAAAACACTTTTTTCCCGCCATCTTGTTGATGGGCATGTCAATCGCTTTGGCCCATGCGGCTGACCCGGTACTGGGTCAGCCGCCGGTGTTGACAGAGGCCCATGACATTGTGCGCAGTCGCATTCAGGCGGAACGCACACAGGCCGAGTCGGCCTACCAGCGCGATGAAGCGGCTTGCTATCAACGATTCGCGGTCACGGATTGCATCCTGCAAATTCGCAAACAGCGTCGAGTCGTTCTTGATGGTCTGCGCCGTCAAGAGGTCGAGATCAATCGTCTTGAACGCCATAGCAAAGCGCTTGAGCAGCGGGAGCGGATCAAGGAAAAATCATCGGAAAAACGACAGCAGGAAGAGGGTGCACGGCGCTTGGAAGCCCGGTCTGCCCAGCAGGAGCGCGAAGCCAGCGCGGCACAAAAAGCGATGGATTCAAAGCAAGCCAAGCCTGCGCAGAGTAAAAAACAAGCCCCTCAAGCGCCGCTCGCTCCTGGTCTGAGCGCAGACGAGATGGCCAAAAATAAAAAGCAATATTTGGACAAACAAAAAGAGGCGGAGGCGCACCAGCTCAGCCGCATAAAAGCCAATCAAGAGAAAGCCGGCGGCGTCAAAAAGCCGCTGCCTGCGTACGATTGAAAGCTGCCGTTCATGACGGGAGCCAGGATATTACGCGCCCAGTGGTTCCAGCTTGACCACGACCAGCGACAGGTTGTCGCCACCGCCATGACCCCGCGATCGTGCTTTTTCGATTAAAAATTCAGTCGCTTCCCGTGCTGATAAGGTCGAGAGAATGGAGCCAATTTCTGCGTTGGTGAAGTAATGCCAGACACCATCGCTGCAGGCCATCAGCACATCACCTGCACGTAATTGGGGAATGAGGTGCGTGTCGATGGGGGGATCGTTTTCCGATCCAAGGCAGCCCATCAAAATATTGGATTGGGGATGCGTATTGGCTTCTTCTTCGGTGATTTCCCCACGGTTCACCAGCGCCTGCACGTAGGAATGGTCCAGGGTTCTTTTGATGAACTGGCCGTTGTGATAGTGGTAAATACGTGAATCACCCGCATGCGCCCAATAGCAATCGCCACCCGGATTGATCAAAAACGCAGCCACCGTGCTGTGCGGCTCTTCTTCCGCCGAAATAGCCGTCAATTTGATCACCGTGTGGGCTTCAAGCACCAGCTGTTTCAAGGCCGTGTCGGGATCGTCGGTCTCGGGCGAGTAGCGCTCAAACAGTTGTTTGGCGGTCATCATGACTTGATCGGAGGCTTTGCGGCCCCCGCTACGCCCGCCCATGCCATCTGCCAGGACCGCCAGCAAACATCCACTGACGCGGGCGTGGCTCAGCAAAATAACCTGATCTTGCTGGTAATCGCGGTCACCTTTGTGGATGCCGGTGGATGCGGTGAGTCGGTAGCCTTTGGACATGATGAATCGCGGTAAAGCGAAGGTCTCTTTATAAATGTTGGGAGGCCGTATTATCAAGCTATCTCATGAAACACTTCAATCTGAATGGCCCAGGTTTTTTTCACTCGCCACTATTTTGAACTTGAATTTATCCACGCCGGCCTGTCGATTCACCACGATGGGCATTGATCATTGCCATTTGGATATTCTGATGGGCCAGTTCGCGCGATGAGTCTGGAGAAACTGGTTGGCGATGCCTTTGCGTCTGATGGATTGTTGTCGCAGTCGATCTCCACCTTCGTGCCCCGATCTGGTCAGACCGAGATGGCCTGCGCCGTTGCCCGCACTATTGAGTACGGCGGCGTGCTGGTGGTAGAGGCCGGTACGGGCATTGGCAAAACCTTTTCTTACCTGGTTCCGGCTTTGTTGGGCGGCTCACGCGTTCTTTTGTCTACCGCCACCAAAACACTTCAAGATCAGTTGTTTGGCCGTGATTTGCCGCAACTTGCCAAAGTGCTGGGTCTTCCGGTCAGAACAGCCCTGCTCAAAGGGCGTAGTAACTATTTGTGTGCTTATCGGCTCGGTATGGCGCGGCATGATGTCCATTTTCCTGACGGGCAGGCCATGTCAGTTTTGGCTAGCGTCGAGTTGTGGGCACAAGCAACCCAAACCGGTGACCTGGCCGAGCTGCCCGGCCTTGATGAGCGCTCACCCGTGATCCCGTTTGTTACCTCGTCACGCGACAACTGCCTGGGTTCGTCCTGTCCCCGGATTCGGGACTGCCATGTCAATCTGGCACGACGTCAGGCGATGGCGGCCGATGTTGTCGTTATCAACCATCATTTGTTTTTTGCTGATTTGGCGGCGCGCGACGCTGGCATGGCTGAGTTACTGCCTCAGATGCAAACGGTTATTTTTGATGAGGCGCATCAACTGAATGAAACCGGCGTCCAGTTCTTAGGACGCCAACTGAGCACCGGTCAGTTGCTGGACTTTACGCGCGACGTGATGACGGCTGGCTTGCTGTACGCGCGCGGATTGGTTGACTGGCAGACCCTTGCGGTTGACATGGCGCACGCCGCACGCGATGTGCGCCTGGTGGTGGGCAAGTCCTGTCCCGGTGCCAAGCTGCGCTGGGTTGATGAGTCGCCTGATGATGTCAATGCGTCTGAATGGCGCGAGGCGTTGCAGGCGCTTCATGCGGCCTGTACCCAGGTGGGGCAGGCGCTGGATTGTGTCGCAGAAACGGCGCTTGAACTTGTTCGCTTGAATGAGCGGGTGCAAGACTTTATCGAGCGCATTGATTTTTTCTCTGGGCCTTGTCACCCTGATGCGGTGCGCTGGGTTGACGTTGGTATGCAACTGCGGCTGATCGAATCACCGCTTGACATTGCCCGCACCGTCGAAATGCAAATTCTCAAATCACCAGAGGATGCGACGGTCAAGCGTCATTCCTGGATTTTTACATCCGCAACCTTGGGTGGGGATGCCCGGCTTCGCTGGTTTACCGAGCCGTGTGGACTGGGTGAGGCTGAGATTTTGTCGGTTGACAGTCCGTTTGACTATGCGCGCCAAGCCGCTGTTTATGTGCCTTTACACCTGCCCAAACCCAATGATCCTGAGCACAGCACGCAGGTCGCCGCGTTGGTTGCCCGGTCTGCCCCGGTCATTGGCGGGCGAACCCTGGTGCTAACCACGACCTTGAAAGCGTTGAAGGTGATCAGTGAATGCTTGCAAAAGCAATTTGCAGGTTCTGACATCCTTCAAATCCTGGTGCAGGGACAGCAGTCCAAAAGTGAACTGCTGGAACGATTCCGCCTCGGTCATCAGTCAGGACGAGCAGGATGCATTTTGGTGGCCTCTGCCTCATTTTGGGAGGGAGTCGATGTTCCCGGCGATGCGTTGCAGATGGTGCTAATTGACAAGCTGCCTTTTCCGCCTCCCAACGACCCCGTGGTTGAGGCGCGCTCCAAACGGTTTGAATCCCTGGGGCGGAGTGTGTTTAATGCCTACTTTATGCCTGAAGCCGCCCTGGCGCTCAAGCAAGGTGCCGGGCGACTGATTCGGCGTGAAACAGATCGTGGTGTTTTAGTCATCTGCGATACACGGCTGGCAACACAGGGTTATGGCCGCCGTTTGATTAAAGCGTTGCCGCCCATGCGACGGCTTGATTCAGAAGAGGCGTTCTTGACGGAACTTGAGTCGCTTACCAAACCTTCCACCACGGATCAGTACTGGCTTTAAAGCCGCGAGTCAGGTACTCGGTTTGAGGGTAGTTGAGTTCAAGCACGCGTTTGGCATCATCGCGCAGTTGCGTCATGCCCAGTGCATCGTACGATTTGACGATGATGAACAACGCCTCTTCTAGGGCGGGCATGCCCTGGTAGTCTGAAACCACAATTTGTGACCGGTTGATGGCCGCCACATACGCACCTTTGCTGAAGTAAAAACGCGCAACGTGGATTTCATACTGCGCCAGCGATTTGACGATATACGTCATGCGCAGGCTGGCATCGGGGGCGTAACGAGAATCAGGAAATCGGGTGACCAATTCTTTGAACGCGTCAAAAGATTCTTTGGCTGCTTTTTGATCACGTTCCGCCAAGTCCTGACGGGTGATCGATGAAAACATGCCGAGGTCGTCATTGAAATTAATGATGCCCTTAAGGTACAAGGCGTAATCGAGCGCGGGACTGGCGGGGTGCAATTTCATGAACCGTTCCAGCGTGGAGAGCGCTTGCGCCGATTCGCCGGACTTGTAGTTGGCGTAAGCCTTGTCAAGCTGAGCCTGCTGTGCCAATGGCGTCCCTGCCGCACGCCCTTCGAGTTTGTCAAACAACAAAACCGCTTTGTCATAAGCGCCTGAACTCAACTCATCTTTGGCTTCGGCGTAAATTTTATTGGGGCTCCACGACGCTGTCTTGTCTTCTTGTGGCGCGCTGGCGCATCCTGTCAGCAGCAAGGTGGCTCCTGCAAGAGACAAAGCGCAGACAACCGATAATTTGGCTTGAAGCATGAGGGACAACTTTCTTGAAAAATACCGAATTTATTATATCGACTGGGCTTGATAGCGAAGATCTGGATGAGCGCATCGACACGGATACCGATGTTGAGTTGCGCCATCTGGTTTTTGGCGAGGCACAGCACGGTCAGCGCCTGGACCGAGCCCTGGTCGAACTGGTGCCCGAGTTTTCCCGCAGTTACTTGCAGCAATTGATTGATTTGTCGGGCGTTGTGATTAACCAGGCGGTGGTGCGCAAACCCTCTACGCGAATCAAGGCTGGCGATATTGGCGTGATTGAGCTGCGGCCCACGCCGCAAAGCCAGGCCTTCAAGCCGGAAGCCATGGCGCTGGCGATTGAATATGAGGATGAGCACCTCATGGTGATCAACAAACCCGCCGGGCTTGTTGTGCACCCTGCGCCCGGTAACTGGAGCGGCACCTTGTTGAATGGCTTGCTAGCCTATGACGAAAAAGCCATGAATTTGCCCCGTGCAGGCATTGTTCACCGGCTGGATAAAGACACCAGCGGTCTGATGGTGGTAGCGCGGACGCGGCCCGTGATGGATGCCCTGGTTCGATTAATCGCGGCGCGGGAAGTGAGTCGTCAATACCTGGCTTTGACTCACAAGCCTTGGTTTGGCGCCCGTACATGCGAGGTGAATGCACCGATTGGGCGAGATCCGCGCAACCGCCTGCGGATGGCGGTGATTGATTTGGAGAAAAACTCGGGCAAACTGGCCCGGACAGATATTGAGTTGCTACAAAATAGTGATCACGGCTGTCTGGTTCGGTGTACTTTGCACACGGGTAGAACGCATCAAATTCGGGTTCACATGGCCTCGATAGGTCATCCTTTGGTGTCTGATGTGCTTTATGCCGGCGTGGTTGCTGCAGGTATACAAAGACAGGCATTGCATGCGCGTCGTCTTGCCTTCATCCATCCGGTGACTCAAAAACCCATGGTCTTTGAAGCCGGACTGCCTGAAGATTTTGAGCATGCCCTGGGCGAGTGGGGCCTCAGTTACAATAAGCCCTAGTTTTCCAAAACGATCTTCCGGCCAGCCGCCGGAATTGCGCTGCGAATTGATCAATTCGCCCTTGGCGCCCCAAAGATTCACCCTGTTTTCGCACCGGTACGGTGCCTTCCCTGGATAGCAACACCATGAATACGGCGGATGCCAAGCGCGTATTAGAAACGGCCTTGATTTGTTCTCCGCATCCCTTGCAATTACGCGATCTGCGCGTACTTTTTGATGATGCGTTGAGTTCCGACACGCTTAAAACCCTGCTGCAGGACCTGCAACAGGATTGGTTGCCGCGTGGCGTCGAGTTGGTTAATGTGGCGACCGGGTGGCGTTTTCAAAGTCGCCCGGAAATGCGGCCGTACCTTGATCGTTTGCATCCGGAAAAGCCGCCGCGCTACACCCGCGCCACTCTTGAGACGCTCGCTATCATTGCCTACCGGCAACCCGTGACCCGGGGCGATATTGAAGACATCCGGGGCGTGACGGTTAACTCGTTGTTGATAAAGCAACTTGAAGACAGGGGTTGGATTGAGGTGATCGGGCATAAAGAAGCGGTTGGGCGACCGGCACTTTTTGCAACAACGAGACATTTTCTGGATGACTTGGGGTTGGCGTCACTGGATCAGTTGCCGCTGCTGGAGTCAACGGCACAGCAGATGGGGGCGTTTGACGCCCTTAATGCAGACGGGTCGGCCCTTCAAGCTGAACTCGATATTTCACTTGCGGCCTCTTCGTCAGACCCTGACGGAGGAATCGCAGCCGCCGCAGTCACAACTGACGAGAACAGTTCTGGCGGCGATTTATTATTCTTGACGGGGACACAACCATGACCGCAAACAGCGCCAACACACCGGCCCAAATGACATCGGATTCAATAAACAAGCCAGCGCTGGGTGCGTCAAGTGAGCTTGTAGATACGAATAAGCCAGTGCCCGCTGCGGCAGGTATCCAATTTGACGACGTGGTGTCCGGCCAGTTTGATGCGGATGAGGAGTGTGTTGACCTGGCTCCTTCCAAGCGCGTCCTCGCACCCATGGCGGAAACCCCCAAGTTGCACAAAGTGCTTGCGCAAGCGGGAATGGGTTCGCGCCTGGAGATGGAGCAGCTGATCCTGGAAGGGCGAATTACCGTCAACAACGAGCCCGCTCACATTGGTCAGCGCGTTCAATTTGGCGATCATGTCAAAGTCAATGGCAAACCCATCCGAATTCGCATTGACCCGCCACCAGCGCGTGTCATTGCGTACCACAAGCCTGTCGGCGAGGTGGTCACCCATGACGATCCACAAAATCGGCCCACGGTGTTTCGACGGCTGCCCAAGTTGTACCAGGGCAAATGGCAATCGGTCGGCCGGCTTGACCTGAACACCGAAGGCCTGCTGCTGTTTACCAGTTCGGGCGAGTTGGCCAATAACTTGATGCACCCCCGATTTGGTCTGGAGCGGGAATATGCCGTGCGGGTTCTGGGGGCCTTGAACAAGGAAGAAAAGCAAAGACTGCTCGACGGCGTCAAGCTCGATGATGGCATGGCTCAATTTGGCTCGATTGAAGAGGGCGGCGGTGAAGGCTCCAACTGCTGGTACCGGGTCACTATTTCCGAAGGCCGCAACCGCGAGGTTCGCCGGATGTTTGAAGCCGTGGGTCATGCGGTCAGCCGTTTGATTCGTATCCGTTACGGCGCCATGATGTTGCCGCGTGGACTGAAGCGCGGTGCCTGGATGGAGCTTGATGAAGGTGACATCAAGGCCCTGATGAAAGTCGTGAGCACGCGTGCGCCTCGCGAGGCGGGAGAAGTTGCCAACCCGGAAGAGTCAGCAGGGGCTCGGCGCCCTGCTGCAGACAAAGAGGCCGGTGCTCGAAATCGGGGGCGGGGCGTTCGCGGTAGCGGACCCCGCAGTTCTGGCTCTGGCTTGCGTGGCGCACCACCTGTTGTGCCGAAAAATGCATGGCAGGATGCTTCATCCAATGCCGCTCAAGGTCGAAAGAGTCGCACGAATTCGGGCGATCGACCGGTTGGCGCCAGCCAGCCCGACCCCATGAAAACGGCTTTTGGCTATATCGGTGCAGATAGCTTTACACGCCAGCGGCAAGATCAAGGTCAACAACGGGGTGGGGCAGGTAATGGCCCGCGTCGGGGTGGCAAAAGTCGTTGATTTTTTCAACGACGCATGCTCTTGTCGTCAGGAAAAGTAGGTATTGGCGGTTTTCGCCAAGGTTGCTTTTTTGTTGG
>CAJAFJ010000754.1 GCA_903938955.1 uncultured beta proteobacterium
GACTTGGGCTGTTACGGCATCGGCATCACCCGCTAGCCCGCGGCCGCCATTGAGCAAAATCACGACGAGCGCGGCATCATCTGGCCGGACGCGCTGGCGCCCTTTACCGTGGTGCTGTGCCCGATCAGCCCGGATCGTTTTCCTGACGTCAAAGCCGCTGCGGACAAACTCTATGGCGAGTTGCTGGCTGCCGGGGTCGATGTGATCCTGGATGACCGCAATGAGCGCCCGGGCGCCATGTTTGCCGACTGGGAACTGATTGGTGTGCCGCACCGTGTCACGCTGGGGGATCGTGGCCTGAAAGAAGGCCAGGTTGAGTACCAGCACCGGCGCGACGCGGCGTCCACCAGTGTGCTGGTCACCGACATCCTGGGCTTAATTCAGTCCCGCTTGACGGCGTGATGTTGCCCGCAGCGCCCACCATGCTCTCAAGAAGAGACAGCCTTCAGGTCCTGCTTGCCGGGCTTGGCAGCTTGACCCTGCAGGGTCAGGCCGAGGCGGGTGGGCAAATGGAAGAACCGCTGGTCGATTCGGTACGAACGGCGCTGAGTTCGGCGGTCAACAATTTGGCGCCGCCGATTCCGGAATTTCAGGACACCGAGTCGCGCCTGCAGTACCTGCGCTGGATGGGGCGCATGAGTGAACGCCTGCGGCGCAAAAAGTCGGAATGGCATGTTCGCCAGGAGTTCTTGCAAACTATCTGGTACGAGAGCCGCCGTGCCGGTCTCGACCCGGCGTTGGTGCTGGGTCTGGTGCAGGTGGAAAGTAATTTCAGGAAATTTGCCGTGAGCAGCGTCGGTGCGCGTGGCTACATGCAGATCATGCCGTTCTGGACGCGTGTGCTGGGTGATGGTGACGCGGGCAAACTGTTTCACATGCAAACCAACCTGCGCTTTGGCTGCGTGATCTTGCGCCATTACCTTGACCGCGAACGTGGCGATCTGTATTTGGCCCTGGGCCGCTACAACGGTTCACGCGGCAGGGCACCGTACCCGGTTGCCGTCTTCGACGCCCAAAAGAACTGGGAATTTGGCGTGGCCTGAGCATGAAAAAAGCCACCCGCAGGTGGCTTGGGATACGTCGGAGCGGCGTATCAGGCCTTGGCGGCCAGCGCTTGTTGCAACTCACCGTTTTCGTACATTTCCATCATGATGTCCGAGCCGCCAATGAACTCACCCTTGACGTAGAGCTGCGGGATGGTGGGCCAGTTGCTGTAATCCTTGATGCCGGCGCGAATTTCGTCGTCTTCCAGCACGTTCACGGTTTTCAGTGTCTTGGGGTCCACACCACACGCTTTCAAAATCTGGATCGCGCGGCCTGAAAAACCACACTGGGGGAAACTGGCGTTGCCCTTCATGAATAAAACGATGTCGTTGGTTTTGACCAGTTCGTCGATGCGTTGTTGTGTATCAGTCATGTCGTTGATCCTAAAAAAAGATGGCGTAATTATTTCACCTTCTCCCACAACGCGTTGTGGTTAACCCTGAGAAGCGAAGGGCTTGTTGGTTTATGCCTTTGATAAAAGAGCAATTTTACGAGGGCTGGGGTTCAATTTCATGCGCGCTGACCTGCGCATGCTTAAACCAGCGTCGTTCGGTCGGGCCAGCAAATGCGCGAAAATAGCCCCTGATATTTACATCTCACTTCAAAACATACCTATGAAAATCGAAAAAAACACGGCCGTCACCTTGCGCTACAAACTCAGTGACACCAGCGGTAAATTGCTGGACCAAAGTACCGATCCGATGGTCTACCTGCACGGCGGTTACGAGAACATTTTCCCGAAAGTCGAAGCTGCGCTGGACGGGCAGTTGCCGGGTTTCAAGACCAGTCTCGATTTACCGCCTGAAGATGCTTTTGGCCTGCTCGACCCGAGCCTGGTGCAAAGCATTCCCAAGTCGCAATTCCCGCCCGGCGTGAAGGTCGGCGGCCAGTTGCAGGCGCAGGGGGAAGATGGACAGGTGCAAGTTTTTACCGTGATGAAGATCAAGGGCGACACCGTCATGCTGGATGGCAACCATCCGTTGGCAGGCAAGGCCTTGCGCTTTAGCCTGGAAGTCACCGATGTGCGTGCCGCGAGCGAAGAAGAAATCGCCCACCGCCATGTGCATGGCGCACACGGCCACCAGCACTGATCAGTCGGCGAGCAGCCCCGCCACCACGTCTTTGAGGCGCTGCATTGAAATCGGTTTGATCAGCACCTCGTTGAACCCGTTGGCCCGAAAACGCTCGATATCGGTCAGACCGGCGTGGGCGGTGTAAGCCACGATGGGCAGCGTGGCAAAGGCGGGGTTGGCGCGCAGTTGCCGGCAGACGTCTTCACCACTGAGGTCGGGCATGCTGATGTCGAGCAGCACCAGATCAACCGTGGGTTGGCTGTCCAACCATGCCAGTGCGGCATGTCCGCCATCGGCCTCAAAAGTTTGCCAGCCCATTTTGTTCATGAAAACCATGGCCAGCTTGCGATTCAGGATGACGTCATCCACCACCAGCACGCGCCTGGGTTTGTTGTTGGTCTCGGTTGTTGTCATCTTGATCTAGCCTTTAGGGTCGGTCGCCGGCAGCAGCACAAAGAAGGTGGAGCCGACACCGGGTGTTGAGCTCATGCCAATCGCGCCGCCCATGTGCTCGACCAGTTCTTTGGCCAGTGTCAGCCCGAGGCCAGTGCCTTCGTGGTTGCGGGTGACAAAGGTCTCACTCTGACGGAATTTTTCGAAAATAATCTTCTGCTCAAGCTCACTGATGCCGACGCCGGTGTCCTGCACCTCAATACGGACCTGTTCGTCCTGCATCGAGGCTCGCATGATAACGCGGCCACGCTCGGTAAATTTGAGCGCATTGCTGGTCAGGTTGAGCAGAATCTGGCGCAGTCGCACAGAATCGGCAAAGACCCGGTTGGGCAGATTGGTCTCATCCAGTTCAAAGACCAGGTTCTTTTTCTGCGCGTGACTGCTGTGCATGGCCAGCACTTCGCGCAGCAACAGCGGTAGCTCCATCGACGTCAGGTTGAATTCCATGCGGCCCGCTTCGATCTTGGCCAGATCGAGCAC
>CAJAFJ010000755.1 GCA_903938955.1 uncultured beta proteobacterium
CGCTGGGCCGAAGAAATGGGTGAACAGGCCGCCCGCGTGGTGACGGCGGTGGCCAGTGTCTCCTCGCCGCTGGATCTGGCGGCCAGTGGCCGGGCGATTGGGCGCGGCTTTAACCGTCTGGTTTACACCCGCATGTTTTTGAACAGCATGAAGCCCAAGGCGCTGCTGAAACTGGCACAGCATCCCGGTTTGTTCGACGCCCGTCAATTGCACGCGGCGAAAAATTTGTATGAATTTGACAACGTGTTCACCGCCCCTTTGCACGGCTTCAAAAATACCGATGACTATTGGCACCGTGCCTCGGCACAGCCGCAGTTGCAGCAGATACGCATCCCGGCGCTGGTGGTTAACGCGCTGAATGATCCATTCATTCCGGCGGCGTGCTTGCCGCGCTTGACGGACGTGGGTTCGCGGGTCACGCTCTGGCAGCCGGGCAGCGGCGGCCATGTTGGTTTTGCAAGCGGGCCGTATCCAGGTCACCTCAAAGCGTTGCCGGCCGCAGTGGGCGACTGGTTGGCCGCCCATATCCACCAACAAGAGACAAAGGACACACCTCATGGATGACATCGTCAAGCAGGCCTTGGCCAAGTGGCCCAACGTGCCTGATTGCTATGGCTGGCTGGGTCTGGACGCTCGCGGCAACTGGTTTATGCGCGATGACCGCACGCAGGCCCTGGGGCCATTTGCCGGCGGCAGCGCGCAGAGCAAAGGCTCACAGCTCAAACATGAGAAATTGATCGACTTCATCCAGCGCAACTACGAGGCCGACGCAAGGGGCCAGTGGTTTTTTCAGAACGGACCGCAGCGCGTGTATGTGGAGCTGGAAGTGGCGCCCAAAGTCTGGCGCGTCAGCGATGACCTGTCGGTCCACGACCACGCGGGGCAGGCGGCTATCGTGCAGCAATGCCTGCTCGACGAAAACGGGCACCTGTACCTCAAGACGGACACCGGCTTTGGCCGGGTGCACACGCAGGACATGAACCAGGCCGCCAACGCGATCGAGCAAGGCCAGTGGCAGGTACAGGACGTTTGCAGTACCGAGCTGGAAACGTTGTACGGCTTTGTTCGCAGTCCGGATGGGCTGCAAAAAATAGAAATTCCAGCGACCTGACGGCAGGCGCTGCGGCCCGACCGGGCATAAAAAAACCGGTCAGTGACCGGTTTTGATAGCTGCCCGAAGGCAAGGCTTATTTAGCAGTTTCAGCCGGAGCCGGTGCTGCGGGTTCAGCCAGAGAGCCGCCAGCCGCATTGGCCATGTAAACAACGCCGCGGCCGATTTCCAGCTCTGAGAATTCACCACCGCCTTGCGGGCTCATGGCATTCTTGCCCTTGACGGCCGAGTTCAGCAAGGTGGCATAGCCGGTTTTAATGCGGGGTGCCCAGGCAGCGGCATCGCCAAACTTGGGGGCACCCACCAGACCTGCGGTGTGGCAGGCTGAGCATTGGGCTTTGAACACCTCTTCGCCAGAGCGCAAGGGGCGGTTGGCTGCCTGCATCGCGATGGTGCCGATTTTTTGAATTCTGGCAGCTATCGCTTGTTCCAGGTCACCCGCACCGGCTTCAGGTTTCTTGCCCGAAGTCACGAAAAAAACCAAGCCAATAATGACAAAAATGGGCACCACGAAGGAGAAGAAAACCGTCATCAGCAATTGTTTTGGATTTTTAACGGGCCCGGTGTGGGCCTCTTCGTGACCGGAGGCAGGTTTGACGCTCATGGAGTCCTTTAAGTAGAAGTATTGAAAACAGTCGAATATAAGCGGGATGCCTGATGTGAATCAATAGCGTTATTCGTAGTTCACACCCAGAAATAAAACATTTCTCGCCACGCGCTTCGGTCAATGGCCAAATTCCTGGTTGGGTCGGGTCTTGAAGAAGGTGAGGGGCGTTGTGCCGGGCGCGGCAGTCGGGGCCTGCTGGCTTTGGTTCAGCACAAAATTCTTCACCTTGCCCATGACGTGCATCTCGCACGGCTTGCAGTCAAAGCGCAGGGTGAGCTTTTCGCGGCCGCTGACCAGTTGCAGCGGCTCGGCTTTGACGGTGCCCTGCACGCCGGTCACGCCTTTGGCTTGCTTGGGGCACAGGCTCAGGGCAAAGCGCACGCAGTGCTTGGTGATCATCAGACTGACTTCGCTTTTTTCCTGGTTGCTTTCATACGCGGGTGCCACGAGCTTGACGCCGTGCAGGGCGTAAAAGTCGCGCGCATGCTGGTTGAACACATTGGCCAGATAAGTCAATGTCTCGGCCGGGTACGCCACCGGCGGTTGCACCGCAGCGGCCCGGGGCAGGCGGCTGAAGGCGCGCAGGCGGGCGGCTTCCAGCGCTTCGATGGCCTCGCGGCGCAGCGGGTTGAGCACCGAGGTTGGCACAAACCAGGGCTGCGACAACTCAATCTGTACCTCGGGCGTGGCATAAATGGTGGCGCCGGTTTTGCCCAAGTGCTCGCGCAGGCTGGCCATCGCCGCGTCCGCGTCCTTGGCCAGCGTGCGGGCCAGCGGGGCCTGGGCGGTGGCGCTGTGGCCGTCTTCATCGGTCAGCGTCAGGGCGATGCCGTTTTGGGTCTCACGCAGGTTGGCCCACAGGCCGATGCGCCGGTCGCTGGACTTTTTGTCCAGCACCCGCAGCCAGTCCATGTCGCGGTTGCGGTTGACCTCAACGCCTTTGCGCAAATCCTTCAAGCCCGCCATCGCGTCGTTGGGGAACACGCGCCAGCGGCCTTTGGCGGCGTTGACGCTGTCGGCGCGGTTGATGGCCAGCCCCATCAGCTCTTTTTGCAGGTCGTAGTAACACAGGCCGTCGCCGTTGTGCAGCTGGGCTTGCGGGTCGGTGGTCTCCAGCTCGACCCAGTTGGGGCCGACCTGGGTCACGTAGCCAATCGGCTGGCCCGGGTTCTTGGGCGAGTCGATGGCGCCGATGTCGTCTTTGCGGCCCTGCACAAAATAGTCGGTGAACTCGCGGTTGAAGTTCTGCGCCGGGTTGGGCGTGAAGGTGAAGGTGGTGCTGCCACTCGACGCCCGCGCCAGCGGCTGCGCCGAGCTTTGGCGGTCTTCAATCAGCTCGTCCAGCAAACGCCGGTAGTGGGCGGTGATGTTTTTCACGTAGCCCATGTCCTTGTAGCGGCCTTCGATCTTGAAGCTGCGAATGCCCGCATCCACCAGCGCGGCCAGGTTTTCGCTCTGGTTGTTGTCCTTCATCGACAGCACATGCTTGTCATGCGCCACAAAGCGGCCCTTGTCGTCGATCACCTGGTA
>CAJAFJ010000756.1 GCA_903938955.1 uncultured beta proteobacterium
GCTTCACCCAGGCGGCCCCCCATCATCATGGAACCCGTCAGCATGAAAAATGGAATGGCGATGAGCGGGAAGCTCTGAACCTGGGCCACCATCTGCTGAACCAGCAGGTCAAGTGGCACGCGGTCGGACGTGGCGGCCGCCGCCATGGCCGCCACCAGCAGCGCATGCGCAATCGGGATGGCGATGACGGCAGCAGCCAGGAAAACAATCAGAATAAGGGCTGTCATTTGGATGTCCTTGAAGTGTTTACCAAAGCGCGACAGGAACAGCGTCCGTGTCAACGTCTTCGTCTTTGCTATGCCAGGTGCGCCATGCCGAGATCAAGGCTAAAACCGCGAGCATGGCCATGCCCCCCATGACACACGCATACGTAATGGACCCAGGAATTTGCAGGATCGGCGACTTTTCGTCATGCACGATGTCCAGCATGCGATAAGTCGCGACGGACAGCGTGGCGTACAAAACACTCACCACCAGCCAGCCCACAGCGCCCACGGCCCGTCGGACCAGCCCCGAAAACTTGGCCATCAAAAATGTGGTCGTGATATGCGCACCATGCATGGCGGCCAAGACAACGCCCGACATCACCAGCCAGGGAAACAGGAGTTCCGGGACTTCATTGGCCCACTGCAAGCTGGTGCCAGAGACGTACCGCAGCACGGTATTCACGACCAGGATTAGGAAGATGACCACGGTGCTCACCCACAAAAGCACCTGGCACAAGGCGGCAATGCCTCGTTCGATAAGGTTCATGATTTGTCTCCTGCTGACGCGTTCTAAGCGCGTCAGCTATGGTTTATAAAAATCTTTTTGCGATTAACGGGTTGCCGCAATCACCTTCTTCAGGTATGGGCCAATCGGCGTGGCCAACCACTTGCTATCCACCTTGGCGGTCGCTTTGGCAAAGACGGCCTTGTCCACCGTGGTCACTTGCACGCCTTTGGCTTTGAGTTCTGCCAACAGCTTGTCATCGGCCTCCTGGGACATCTTGCGTTGCAACGTTGTGGCTTCCAGTGCAGCCTCCTGCACCGTCTTGCGGTCGGCGTCAGACAAGCGATCCCAGGTGCGCTTGCTCATCAAAAACGGGGTCATCTGGAACATGTGGCTGGTCAATGCCAAGTGCTTTTGGACTTCATACAGCTTGTTGGCATGGATGTTGACCAAGGGGTTTTCTTGTCCATCGACCACGCCCTGCTGGAGTGCCACGTAAAGCTCGGCAAACTTGATCTGCTGCGCTTCTGCGCCCAAGGCCTGCATGATGTCGACCAACACGGCGTCAGGTGGCGTCCGCATCTTCAAGCCCGCCATGTCTTCGACCTTGGAAATAGGGCGTTTGCTGTTGGTCATGTGGCGAATGCCATTGTCCCAATAGCCCAAAACAACCATCCCTTTCTCTGCCGACTTGTCCGCCAGCTCTTTGCCCAAGGGACCATCCAGAAGTTTGAAGGCCTGGGCCGGGGTGGAGAACATGAAGGGCATGCCATAGGCGGCGTATTCAGGCACCGCGTTCGCCACCGAACCTTGTGAATTGGCCGACATGTCCAAAGCGCCTGTGCGCAGGGATGTCACCATGGCGGCATCATCACCCAGCTGGGCTGACGGGGCAATCTGCACGTCAATACGGCCATTGGTCTTCAACTTGATCGCCTCAGCAAATTTGACCGCGGCTTCGTGACGCGGATTGCCGGGCGCAGCGCCATGGCCCAGCGTTAGCTTGACGGCCGATTGGGCCATTGCAAAGCTGCTCATGCCGATCAGTGCGCTCACCAGAGCTGCGCGGCGGAAGTTTGAAAAAGTTGTCATGGTTGTCTCCTTTTTGTAATGAAAATAGTCAGTGAATCAGCATGCCGCCGTTCACGTCCAGCGTGATGCCGGTGCAATAAGCGGACAGTTCGCTTCCGAGGAAAACACAGGCCCCTGCGATGTCCTCTGGACGGCCGAGTCGGCCCATAGGAATGGTTTCTGCGATCACGGCTTTTTGATCTTCATTGATCTTGCCCTTGATGATGTCGGTGCCGATCAATCCCGGCGTGATGCAATTGACGCGAACGCCAGCGCCGCCGAGTTCCCGTGCCATGGCGCGTGCCAGTCCAAGCACCCCCGCCTTGGCCGCCGAATAGTGCGGACCACCCAGAATGCCGCCGCCGCGTTGGGCCGACACCGAGGAAATGCAAATGATCGACCCGCTGCCCTGAGCTTGCATGGTCGGAATCACTGCCTGTGAGCACAGCAAGGTGCCGCGCAGGCTGACGTCGAGCACAGCATCGTAGTCAGCCGCGGTGATGTCAACCGTCTTACGCGGCTGGGTAATGCCGGCGTTATTGACCAGAATGTCAATCCGGCCAAACTTTTCCAGCGTCAGGCTGACGGCGCGGTCCACAGCCGCTTTATCCGTCACGCTGGCAACCAGGCCCAGATGTTCCTCACCCAGCAGGGCTGCCGCCTTGGCGGGTTCGGCAGATGCCAGGTCGACGATGACGACCCGTGCGCCATGCGCGGCCATCTGGCGTGCGGTCGCGAATCCCAGGCCGTTAAGGCCAGCGCCGCCGGTAATAAGAGCGATTTTGTTA
Source organism: uncultured beta proteobacterium (assembly GCA_903938955.1). The sequence goes on from CAJAFJ010000756.1 coordinate 2,571, forward strand.
GCAAGAAGCATGTTGTCTCCGAGGTTGTGAAGTTGTGGAACGGAATTCTCGGATTTAAGATAGATGAACACAAACGATATAATTTCACTCAATGTTGACGTTTGTTCATCTATGAATTGAAGGCATCTTTCAGCATGCGCTCATCACTTCCGCCCTTAAGTTGCCTCATTGCCTTTGAAGCCGCCGCGCGCAAACTCAATTTCGCGGCCGCAGCCCATGAGTTGCACCTCACGCCTTCGGCCATCAGCCATCAGATCGCCAAGTTGGAGGAATTTCTTGGGGTGCGTTTGTTCGAGCGAACCGCCCGCAACGTCGAGTTGACGGATGCCGGAGAGGACTACTTGAAACGGATAGGAGGCGCTTTGGCGACCATCGGCGCGGCCACCGACAGTGCGCGCAAGGGTGTTCGCAATACCTTGCATGTGCACTCGACGCCGAGCTTTGCGAGCCTGTGGCTGATGCCTCGATTGAAGGACTTTGCAGAAGCGCACCCAGGCATCTCGCTGTCACTGTCATCCTCGGTTCAACACTCGGATTTTTCCACGGGACTGGTCGACATCGACATTCGGTATGGAACACCTAATTGGCCCCATCTCAACGTTGAACCCATCACGCAAGAGCAGATCACACCCTTGGCCAGTCCGGAATTTATCAAACGTCACGGGATTGAAACGCCCGAAGATTTATTTCAAGTGCCACTGATTCAGTCAACGGTCAGTGTCGTGCAGTGGCCGCAATGGTTTGCCAGCCGCGATGTCAGCAACAATCTGGCGGGCTTCGCCTTCAGGTTTGACCGCGCGTTCATGACGCTCGACGCCGCCGTCCAGGGCTTGGGTGTGGCCCTCGAAAGCACGTTCATTGCTGAACCCCACTTGCGTGAAAAACGGCTGCAACGGGTATTTAAAAACACAACATGGTCTGTGCCCGTGCAGGCACATTTCATGGTGTGTCCGCCGCATCACTCGCAAAGAAACGAGGTCAGCAACTTCGTGAATTGGCTGCGTGATCGTGCAAGCCCAGCCAAATCAAAGTAGTTTTGTCACAGTAAAAACCGCTTTTAGCCGTCGATCAAGGCCGGGTCCCAGGCAAACACGGTTTGCTTCTGGTCACCCAGCTTCTCGATGCCCAATGTAATCACGTCACCGGCTTTCAGGAACTGCGGCTGCGGCTTCTTGCCCATGCCCACGCCGGGGGGCGTGCCGGTGGTGATCAGATCACCCGGCTCCAGCGTCATGAACTGGCTCAGGTAGCTGACCACCTTGGCGACTGAGAAGATCATGGTGCGGGTGTTGCCGGTCTGCTGGCGCACGCCGTTGATGTCCAGCCACATGGCCAGGTTCTGCACGTCGCCGACCTCATCGGCGCTGACCAGCCAGGGGCCGATCGGGCCAAAGGTGTCGCAGCC
>CAJAFJ010000757.1 GCA_903938955.1 uncultured beta proteobacterium
ACGCTTGCGGTGTGGAGCCTTTGCTGTCGATCACCCGCGCCTGGCGTCTGGTGAAATTTGTCGACAACAACATGCTGGGCCGCACCAAATGCTGCAAATGCGGCGGCCATTTTGTCAGCGAGCCTTATGAGAATGCGCGTCACTTTGAATGCGGTTTGTGCACCCCACCGGCGCGGGCGGGCAAAAGCGCCAGCACCGGCGGCATCTTGCTGCACTAAAGCTCACCTCGACCGCAGCACCATCTGGTTTTTGGTCATGGTGATGTCAAACTGAGACAGGAACGATTGCCCCAGCAGGGCGTCGTGTTCATCACTACCGCTCAAGCCGACGCCCACTTTGATGTTGGTGAGGCTGACAGGTCCGATAGACACAGCCACGCCCTCCACCATGTAGCCAGGTCGATCGCCATTGGCCGTTTTGAACGTGGTGGGTACGCCGCCACGAATCAAGGCTTTCTGGGCGAACGCTTCACTCACGCTCACCAAGGAGGCCCCGGTATCGACCATGAATTTGGCCTCTCGGCCATTGATGGTGCCGGTGGTGTAGAAATGGCCATCCTGTGACCGATGAATTACCAGATCACCATTGGCAAGCACCTTGACTTGCTTAGGCTTGAGATAGTGCGTCATCCCCAGATACAACAGGCCCATCACCACACACCAAAAGATCATCATCGGGATGAGTCCGGTCTGGCGCGGTGACGTGACTTTTCGAGCCAGATGCTGACGCGAAAACACGGAAAATTTGGCGCGTGTTTCGTCTATCTTGCGTTGCTTTTCACGCTCACGCTGCAGGTCACGATACCCATCCCGGTCTTGCATGCCCATGGTTAATCTAGATAGCGGTTCCACGGGAGGAACCGTTCATATCTTCAGCCTTTCAATGCGGACTGATCATATCGGCATCTCATTTGGCCTTCCTCTTATTGGTAAACCAGCAGCGGAAGTTCGCGTGGTCGATCTGGCGCCTTGATTTTCATCACAAGCGGTTACAGGAAATTTCTTTAACAATGAAGCTTCCCTGATTCGGCGACCACCCTGTGGCACGAGCTCGGTATTTCGCAATGTGCCCGGCGATTCAACAGGCACGACCTCCCAAGGAGTTTCCATGTCCAAAGTTCTCGTTCTCAACTACTCCACCTACGGTCACATTGAAACCATGGCGCAAGCGATGGCAGAGGGTGCCCGCTCAGCCGGCGCCAGTGTTGATCTCAAGCGGGTGCCAGAAACCGTGCCGCTGGAGATTGCCAAGTCGGCCCATTTCAAGGTCGAACAGGCGGCACCTGTGGCGACCGTGGCCGAACTCGAAAGCTACGACGCCATCATCGTGGGTTGCCCCACCCGCTTTGGCCGCATGCCCGGACAGATGGCCAGCTTTCTCGACCAGGCCGGCGGTTTGTGGGTGCGCGGCACACTGAACGGCAAGGTCGGTGGCGCCTTCACCTCCACCGCCACCCAACATGGCGGCCAGGAAGTCACGCTGTTTTCCATCATCACCAACCTGATGCACTTCGGCATGACCATCGTTGGCCTACCGTACAGCCATCAGGGGCAAATGTCGCTGGATGAAATCGTCGGTGGCAGCCCCTACGGGGCGACCACGATTGCGGGGGGCCAAGGACAGCGCCAACCCAGCGCGATCGAACTCGACGGTGCCCGCTTTCAGGGCAAACTCATCGCGCAGACCGCCAACAAGTTATTCGGCGCCTGATCAACGCTGACCGCTCAACCCCTGCAATGCCTGCACCGAGGCATTGCAGGGGTTTCGTCATTGTGCAGTCAAGCTCTCGGGGCAGTGACGCTGGTCCGGCGCTGTGCCGTGACCATGCGACGCCCCTTCAGCCTAGCTATTGGATTCGATGGTTGCGCCAAATTGTTCCAATATTGAATTAATCATATCCATTCGAAGGGATTCACAGCGGCATTGATGATTAATAAACTACAACCACCGCAACACACCGTGTTCACCTCATTTTTTAAAAGGAAACCCATCATGTCGAACTCAATTCAAAACGCCCTCAATCTCTCCGCCCGCTTGCTCATGGTCGCCTTGTTTCTGCCCGCCGGCCTTGGCAAGCTCACCGGCTTTGCCGGCACCGTGGGCTACATCTCGTCGATTGGCTTGCCACTGCCCACCCTGGCGGCAGCCGCGGCACTGACGGTGGAAATTGTGGGCAGCCTGGCGCTGCTGGCGGGTTTTGGAACCCGCATCGCGGCGGCGGTGCTGGCGGCGTTCACGCTGGTCGCCAGCTTCTTTTTCCACGCCTACTGGGCTGTTCCTGCGGACCAGGCCTTCGTGACGCAACTGTTGTTCTTCAAGAACATCGCGGTGGTCGGTGGCTTGCTGGCGATAGCCGCCAACGGCGCTGGCGCCTGGAGCCTTGATTCGCGTCGCGCTTGAAGCTACCCTCGGGCAACTGATGAATCCCGCAGGGTAGTGCTGAACACCTGCCCGCGGGCATCCGGTTTGCTCGCTGAATGGGATTGACCAGGCGCTGAGCGATTTCCGCGACGGCCGACTGGGTGAACCCGCTGAAACACCATTTACCAAGAAAGTCACCATGACCATCGAAGCACGCCTGCACCGCGCCCATGGCGCACTCACCACGCTCAGCAACGGTCGCCATGTCTGGAATGCGGATGTGGATAAAACGCTCGGGTCCAACGACCTGGCGCCTGTTCATTGAAGGCGACATCAGCATCCAGTCGGCATTGGCTTAAAGGAGAAACCCATGGATGAAATACTTCGTTTGAATGGCCGGGTCAGTGACCTGGCGGACGGCTTGACCGTGCGACGTATCCTGCCCGCCGCTGCCAAGCGCTCCGTGGGTCCGTTTGTTTTCTTCGATCATTTCGGACCAGTCACGCTCAAGCCCGAGACCGACAGTGACGTGGGAGCCCATCCGCATATCGGTCTGGCGACGGTCAGTTACCTGTTTGAAGGCAGCCTGCTGCATCGGGACAGTTTGGGCACGGTGCAAACCATCACCCCCGGGGCGATCAACTGGATGACTGCCGGCCGGGGTATCGTGCACAGCGAACGGACCACCGACGAGGAGCGAGGCCAGCCGCGACGCCTGCATGGCTTGCAACTCTGGTTGGCATTACCGCCCGCCTTGCAAGCCTGCGACCCTTCGTTCCAACATGTGCCTGCGGCCGATCTGCCCGCGCTGATGGTGGGTGACGGGGTACAGGTTCGCGTGCTGGTGGGTGAGGCGTTCGGGGCAATGAGTCCCGTGCGGGCAGCCTCTCCCACCTTGTACCTCGATGTTCAGATGCCGCCAAACAGTCAATGGGTCATGCCCGCTCTGGCCGTTGAGATGGCGCTCTACAGTCCGCAACTCAGCTTTCACCTTGATGGTGAAGCGATGGCGGCTCAAGAGATGGCCGTTCTGCCTGCGGGTTCAGGTGCCGTCTTGCAGTCTGGCGCGCAAGGGGCCAGGTTGGTGGTCATCGGCGGCACCCCTTTGACGCAACCTGTTCGCATGTGGTGGAACTTCGTGGCGACGGATCGCGAGCGTATCGCCGATGCCGCCAAGCGCTGGGAAGAGGGTGGCTTCGAGCCTATTCCTGGCGAGACAGACCGTGTTGAGGGACCGAAGTGGGTTGGCTAAGCTTCAGGAACGCTGCGATAGCCGTAGTCTTTTAATTCAACTTGAACAAGGCTCGCGAAAATTGGCTTGTGTCTATCCTGAGTTCATCCAGCAATCAAGTTGACTGTCTACTAGCGCAAGAACCCCAAACTGAAAACCTGTGGGCGCAGCTTGTCGCTCAAGGTTTGATAGACCTGCTCAAAAGGCGTGAAATTGACGGGTGTGGCGTCGCCATTGGCGTTGCGGGCGCCCAATGCCGTACGAACCTGGAACCAACCTACATCGGGACGATTCAGTTTGAGTTCGTCACGCACCGTGCGCACATCGGTGTCGGCAAAGTAGGCCCGCCACAACACACGACCAGCATCCAAAACGGCCAGTGCTTCGGCTGAGAGGGTTTTATCGGCCAGATACTGCACCATGAAGTCGGACTCAAACCGATCTGGTGCGCCCACTTCTGCTTCTGTGAAGGGGATGAAGTGATTGAGCAAGGACCATTTCTTACCGTTCCATTCAAGGTCGTTGGCACCAGCCGTTCGGTTGCAGCGGTTGAACAACATCCAGATCAAGCAGTCGTTTTTGAACTCGTCGGTGAGTGGTGCTGTCGGTTGCAAAAATTGGTCACGGTCATTGAGCCAAGTCGGACGTATCAAGCGGCGCACGGCAAAAACAATTGCAACCTGCCACAGATTTTTGTCAGTGACAAGGAATCCCCCCGCACTTCCGTACCCGGACGAAAAAATAACGGAGTGCTGCTCAGCATGCTGCAAGTCATTGCCAGCGCAATCCATACAAGCAATTGCACCATCCGCCCATTTAGTCCCACGTAAATCCTTTGTTGCTGTCGCGGGGGTAACAGCATTTTTCAACGGGATAACGTTGATGTCATTGGTTTTTGGTCGCACTATCCATGCACTCAAAAACTGCGAAGTTGGAATGTTAAAAAATTTCTTCTCACCGATTGCACAAGCCCCTTTGTCGAGGGCTTCCGCAACGACTTCGGTGATTCTGAATTTCGCAGGCTGATCGGTTTGCCATATTAAAAATCCAATTGGGAATTTCCCTTTCATTCCATCGAATGCCTGGTTATGCACCACAAAACCACCCCGATATGTGGCACTCCATTTTTGTCGAAAGGTTTCAAAGTCAGGAGCATTGATGTACTTCAGCGTACTGAACATGGCCAGCGTGGCTGTGGGTATCTCCAGAGCGATTCGCGCCACGAACTGGGTAAACAACTCATTGCTTGCCTTGCCGTAGTCCGCCATCGCGGCCGCAAATTTTGTCTTTGCGACGCCAGACTTGTACTCGGCATCACCAACTTGTGCTGTATTCCCACGATTGGTAGCCGCTGCATACGGCGGATTGATCAGCACCAAAATCTTCTTGCCCGCCGCAATCGCTGCCCGCAAAGGCGCTGGCACTTTGTTGCTTAGGCTGTAGTCAATCTGGCCGTCGTTGGTGATGTCGTCATTCAAATAATCGTATTGAAACCGCTGCGCCGCCACGCAAGTTTTGGTGGCCTTCATCACGTCAATGTCGGGCTGATCCAGCGTGCTCATGTAGATGTTGCGCGGGTTGCTGTGCTTCACCTCCAGGTTACCCACGCCACAGCACATGTCCCACACTATGTAGTCATTTTGCCAGTTTTTACCAAGCGTCTCGGTCAGCTTGTCGTAGGCTTTATCCACCACATGCAGCG
>CAJAFJ010000758.1 GCA_903938955.1 uncultured beta proteobacterium
CAGGAGCAGGCGGACAACGAAGTCGAGCCCGAGAAGAAGAAGGAAGCGCTCAAGGCCATCCTCGCCGATTACAATGCCCGCTACGGCACCAATCACCGCCTCAGCGAGTTCGACCTCTACTATCAGGATGTGCAAAAGCGCATCAAAGACCAGCAGTGGCCCAATGCCGATTACCCGCATGCCAAGAAGATCGACATCACCATCGTGGTGGACATGCTGCTCACCGGCTTTGACAGCAAGTATCTCAACACCCTGTATGTGGACAAAAACCTCAAGCACCACGGCTTGATACAGGCCTTCTCACGCACCAACCGCGTGCTCAACGGCACCAAGCCCTACGGCAACATCCTGGACTTTCGCCAGCAGCAGGCCAACGTGGACGCCGCCATTGCCTTGTTCTCCGGCGAGAAGTCGGGCGAAGAGGCCCGGACCATCTGGCTGGTGGACAAAGCGCCGGTCGTCATCCAAAAGCTGGACGCGGCCGTAACCAAGCTGGCCGACTTCATGCAAAGCCAAGGCCTGGCCTGCACGCCCGACGCTGTGCACAGCCTCAAGGGCGACGAAGCCCGTGCTGCCTTCATCCAAAACTTCAAAGAAGTGCAGCGCCTGAAAACCCAGCTTGACCAGTACACCGACCTGACCGAAGACAACGCCACCGCCATCGAACACATCCTGCCCGCCGAAAACCTGCAAGCCTTTCGCGGCGCGTACCTGGAAACAGCCCAGCGCCTCAAGCAGCAACAAGCCCAGCAAGGCGGGGGTAACAAGGCCGCAGACGGTAGCGCGGCAGATGTGGACCAGCTCGACTTTGAATTTGTGCTCTTCGCCAGCGCCGTCATTGACTACGACTACATCATGGGCCTCATGTCCCGCTTTTCGCAGCAGGGGTCAGGCACCAAGCAGACCATGAGCCGCGAACAGCTCATTGGCCTCATCCAGGCCGACGCCAAGTTCATGAACGAGCGCGACGACATTGCCGCCTTCATCAACACCCTGAAGGCGGGCGAGGGCCTGAGCGAGACCGCCATACGCGAGGGCTACACCCGGTTCAAAAAAGAGAAAGACAGCACCGAGCTGGCCACCATCGCCACCCAACATCAGCTAACCCCCGCCGCGCTGCAAACCTTTGTGGACGGCATCTTGCAACGCATGATTTTTGACGGTGAAGCCTTGAGCGACCTCATGGCCCCGCTGGACTTGGGCTGGAAGGCCCGTGCCCAGGCCGAACTGGCGTTGATGAAAGAGCTGGTACCGCTTCTGACCAAACGCGCGCAGGGGCGCGAGATTTCGGGGTTGAGTGCGTATGAGTCATAAAGCCCTGCTTGAGGCTGAACTGCTGCAGCGCATCGTCTTGGGCGAGCACAGCCGCCAGCAGTTCAAACGCACCTTCAACAGCCCCGATGCCTTGGCCGCCGAACTGGTGGCCTTTTCCAACAGTGGCGGCGGCACGCTGTTTATTGGCGTCAACGACGATGGCTCGATTGCCGGGCTCGATGCCGCCGAAGTGCGCCGCCTGAATCAGATGCTGAGCAACGCCGCCAGCCAGCACCTGCGCCCGCCCGTGCACCCGCTGACCGAAAACGTGCTCACCCACGCCGGGCTGGTAATCGTGGTGACCGTTCCAGACGGCCTGGCCAAACCCTATCTCGACCACCAAGGGCGCATCTGGGTCAAGCAAGGTGCCGACAAGCGCCACGTCACGGCGCGGGAAGAAATGCAGCGCATGTTCCAGCGCGCAGGCTTGGTCTATGCCGATGTGGTGCCCGTGGCCGACACCACCAGCGCCGACCTGGACGAAGTGGCCTTTCGCCGCTACCTGGATAAACACTACGGCGCCGACGCCTCCCATGCTGGCCTGCCGCTGGATGCCGTTCTCCAAAACTTGGGCCTGGGCGACGGTCGCGAACTCACGTTGGCCGGCCTCATGCTCTTTGCCCGCACCCCCCAACGCTGGCGGCCCGCGTTTTCCATCAAGGCTGTGGCGTTCCCCGCCACTCGCATCACCGACACCCGCTATCTGGACAGCCAGGACATCAGCGGCACCTTAAGCACTCAATACACCGAGGTGCTGGCCTTCATCAAACGCAACCTGCACCGGGTGCAAGGCGATCAGGGCTTCAACTCGCCGGGCATTTTGGAAGTGCCCGAAATCGCCCTGCAAGAGCTGCTGGTCAACGCACTGGTGCACCGCGACTATTTCACCAGCGCGTCCATTCGCATCCTCATCTTCACCGACCGCATCGAAATCATCAGCCCCGGCCACCTGCCCGACAGCCTGAGCATTGACGACATCCGCCACGGCAAAACCAACCGCCGCAACCCCACCCTCAGCGAACACGCCTTCAGGCTGCTGCCCTACCGGGGGCTGGGCAGCGGCATACCCCGCGCACTGGACGAATGGCCCCAAATTGAACTGACCGACGAGGTGAGCGGCAACCAGTTCACCGCTCGCTTGCAGCGGCCCAAGGCGCAGTGGGAAACCTCTGGTGAACAATCGATCAAAAAAGTCACCGACCCAGTCACCGACCCAGTCACCGACCCAGTTGTACGGCTACTGCAAACCCTGGCCGACGGGCCATTGGCACCGTCGGAGATTCAACAACGGCTGGCATTGAAGCATCGGCCGACATTCCGGGCCAATTACTTGCACCCCGCATTGGCAGCGGACCTTATCGAACCCACCCTGCCCAACAAACCCAACAGCCGCTTGCA
>CAJAFJ010000759.1 GCA_903938955.1 uncultured beta proteobacterium
CATGATCGTGTTTGTTGTGGCTAGCATCATTCTGGCGCCCAAGCCAGAGATGCCTGGCGCGTTGCTCAACCGCACGCAAAGCAGCCCCAACAATGCACTGGGCTCGCGTGAAAACAAGGTGCGCCTGCTGGAGCGGGTGGAAGACATTTACGGCACTGTCAAAAGCATCCCCAGCCTGATGATGCCCACGTACAACAAGTACATTGGCCATTCCAAATTTGAGTACGGCTATTACTGCATCAGCCGTGGCTACTGCGATGTATCCGATCTGAAAGACGGCGACACGCTGATCAGTGAAATCAGCGGCGCATCGGCCAGCATCTACCACCCGTTCACGTCGCCCAACAGCGGCGTGCCCGTGCTGCAAGTGGGGGACGCCATCATTGACGACGTCATCACGGCGGCGCGCTCCATCGAGGTTGACGGCATCACGCTGAAGGCGCTGAATCAGGTGCAACTGCCGACCAGTGGTGCTTACTCATTTGCCGCTGGCGGGGTCATCACGCAGGCCTCAAAAAACCCAAACTTCAACAGCATAGCGGGCACTGGCGATGAATTCACCGTCACCATGTCCAACTACGCGCCATCGTCAACTGGTGGCGTAACTGTAGTTGGCGCAACAAGGACTTACGCAGACACCGACGGTCATTCTTTTGTTGACGTAAGAGTGGGGGACACGGTGATATTTTCCGGGTTTACCACTGCAGCAAATAATGGGTCGTTTTTGGTGACTGCATCAATCGCCGGCTCATATTCGGGATTTGGTGAATCAGCGGCTTACTCGCCTGGGGTCATCACAGTGGCGACAGGCTCACAAGTTGACGAAGTTGCAACCAGCGCTACGACCACAATTTCACCGTACAACTACAGCGGGACGTATGAGTTAACGGCTGTGGACGACGGAACAGTGACGACATCCGGCGCATGGACGCGACCAATTAGCGGCTTGACGTGCACTGTGCAACTCATCGGCGATCCTGAGTACACCGACTGGATCACGCTGCCCGACGCCGACCGCACGCAAGTCTGGTGCAACGTGACCGCCCCCAACGGAATGTACAAAGACAGCGGCGGTAAAAGCGTCGCCACTGTGGCGTTTGCCATCGAGATCGAAAAGCTTGATGCCGTCACGCTGTTGCCACTGGGCACGCCCGTGGTGGAGACCGTGACCGGCTCACTCAGCGGATCAGTCACAGACGAGCGCGCCGACACCATCGAACACGCCACCGCATGGGCCGGGCCTGCACGGGTGCGCATGCGGCGCACCACCAATTACGATTACGGCTGGTCTGGCACCGTGATGGACGAAATCAAGTGGGCCGACCTCTACAGCATCACGCCCGTGACAACGCCGCACTTTGGCAACAAAACCACAGCGCACACCATCACGCAAGCCACCGCCCGCGCCACCGCCGTCAAGGCGCGCCAACTCAATTGCATTGCCAGCCGGTTGCTGCCTGTTTACAACGGGTCAACCTTCAGTGCCGCGCTCGACGCCACCGGCCTCAAAACCAGCGGCACCTTGTACGCGACCAGCAAACTGGTGGACATCATCGCCGCCGTGTCTGTTGATCCCAAGATCGGCGCCCGCACGCTGGCAGACGACATTGACATGGCGCAGATTTGGAGCGTGCAGCAACAGCTTGACGCCTGGAGCGCATCATGCGGCCAGTTCAATTACACGTTCGACAGTGACAACACCAGCTTTGAGGAGACCCTGATCCTGATCGCCAATGCAGGCTTCTGCATCGCGTACCGGCAAAACGGCAAGATTAGGCTGGCATTTGACAAGGCGCAAACGGCCTCAACCGCGCTGTTCACGCACCGCAACAAAAAGCCCAAGAGCGAGACCATCACGCGCAGCTTTGCCAGTGACAGCGACTACGACGGCGTGCAGTTCATCTACGTCGATCCAGACTCTGACACTAGCGAGACGATCAGCCTGCCGCTTGACGCCAGCGCCACCAAGTACAAAAAGTTTGAAATTGCAGGCATCCGCAGCTTTGACCAAGCATGGTATCGGGCCAGCCGCGAATACGCCAAGCTGCGCGGCCAACGCATCACACTGGAGACGACAACAACCCTGGACGCCCGCTCGCTGCTGCCAAACGCACGTATCGACGTGGTGGATAACACCCGCTTTAAATCGTATGACGGCGAGGTGATCGGGCAAAGCGGCTTTGAACTCACACTGAGCCAAGAAGTCGCCTTTGTTCCTGCCACCGACCACAGCATCGTTTTGATGCAGCGCGACGGCTCACTGCAAAGCATCGCTGTAACGGCGGGTAGTGCGTCAAACAAGATCGTGCTGGCTGCATTGCCTGCCGAGGCCATTGTGACCAGCTACGGCGCCGACGGCATCCGCACCATCTACAGCTTTGCCGCCGACAGCGCCCGCGCGGCGCAAGCCTACCTGGTGCAAGAGATCGACATTGCCGACGGCCAATACGTCACCCTGCGCGCCATCAATTACAGCGCCGACTACTACGCCGCCGACTTTGCAGCCGTGCCCGCACGGGACACCATCATTAGTTAACTGACCCATCAATAAATCAGCAAGCACCTACGGGTGCTTTTTTTACGTTTAAAAAAGGAAAAACCATGACCGCCATTTCAATCGCTGACCTCGAAAACGCCAAGCTAGACGTTGACCACATCGCCACCGTCTCTACCTCTTTGGAGCTGACCGCCACCGACCGGCTGGGCCACACGAAAAGCACCCTATCAGCCGCTATTGACAGCATCAAGTCCTTCAACAATCGTGGCGCTTGGACGGCTGTGACGGTGTACGCTGGCAAAGACTTGGTGAGCAATGCGGGCACCTGGTATGTCTGCGTGGTAGCGCATACGTCCAGCGCTGCGTTTGCGACGGATACGGCGAGCAAATGGCGGGTGTATCAGGGGATCACTCTGGCAGACCTGTCGCCAGCCGGAGCATCGGCGATGATCGGCCACTCGACAGGAAATACGGTTAAGACCGAACTGGACATCCTGCACCGTGGTGACGATCCATTCAATGCAAACGGATTTTCATCGGTAGCGACTAACCAGTGCTCGTTCGTGTTGCTGGGTGACAGTATCAGTGAAGGTGTGGGTGCTACGAACTACACGCTCGGGTGCTCTTGGCTTGCTGCCCGTTCCTTGCTCAATGCTGGCGATCTTGGCTGGCCTAATGACCGTACGTACGGATATCACTCCATCGTAAACATGGGGAACGCGCTGACATCGGGGCTTCTGTCTTCCACCGGATCCATCGTTGCGACCGGGGTGGTGGGGTCGCGTGTCAGTCTGGCAGCGGGGCAGGTACTGACCCTCACAGGCGTATCAGTGGATTTTGCAGATCTCGTGTACGACGCCAGTGCTTCCACCGGATCGGTGCAAGTCAATCTGAATGGCGTCTTGGTAGCGACAAAGACAATATCCGGTACGGGATTGCAGAATACCTTCCCAACGCAGGTAAGCGGGCTCTCCGGCCAGAACGTGCTGACAGCAGAGTCCGACGTCATTACATTCACGTCCGTCAGTGGCACTGTCGTCATCACAGAAGTACTGGCATGGCGAAATTCATACATATCCCCCGCAGTGCATGTCATAGCGAAATCAGGGACCGCGTATCAGGATTACACCTCAGCCGGTCAGATGGATGAAATCTCATACTACCTGAACCTCTACCGGTCTTCAGACGCAAACTATCTCCTCCTGAATCTGGGTACAAATAATATCTACAACGCAACCAAGTCGTTGACTCCATCTGCGATGGTCGCCCAGATATCCACCCTTATCTCAGGCATCAATTCACGGTGTGCGAGCGTTCGGTGCGCGATAGCTGTCCCACCCCGTGCGTACGAAACTACGTGGCCCGTCATTGCTGGAGGTTATACATACTTCGATTATGTAGACGCTATCGTTGCCTTCGCTAAAGCAAATGGTCACGCGCTGGTGCGGCACGATAAGTCCATCTTGGGACAAGGCTTGAACGCTTTCTATGCAGACGGCGTCCACCCGAACAATACTGGCCACCAAATCGCAGCGCGCAATATCTGTGACTTGCTAGAAGTACCTGTCAACGGAAACGTGAAGGGCTCTTATGGATACATTTCAGTTCCCGCAGAGTTTATCGGGCAGCTATCAGGTTCACAAGCCAATATCACGATGAACAGTACGTGGGGTCCTGCCAGCGGGAATTCTGCCTACGCCGCGAAGGCTCGTAAAGTTGGAAAGATGGTGTACTTGTCCGGGCTTATCCAGGCGAACGGTTCTGTGGCTGCGCTTATCGGCACGCTGCCATCTGGGTACTTCAGCCCGACGAAGGGGGTCTACACCCTAATCCGCGATAGCACTGCTAACCGCACGCTGTTCATTGACACGTCTGGCGCTATGACGATTGATGCTGTAGCGGGAACATGGCTCAGTCTTGAAAACGTCGCAATTTCCCTCTAACCCTGCTAGCTTAGGCAGAAAAGGAAGACCTACTTCATGCCAGAACCAACTTCTGCTGCCGTGGCCACGTTGGCAGCGGCGGGCGTTTCTATCCCCATGATCACCGCTTTTGGCGTGCCGCTGGGGCTGCGGGCTGACCTACTGATTGCTGGCTTTGCCGGTTCCATTGTGGCCATTACCTTGCTTAACAGTGTGCCGGGCAACAGCGACACCTGGCGTGAGCTGGTGCGCACTACGTTGCGCCGCATGCTGGTGGCCGTGGCGTCCAGCCTGACTGCTGGCTATCTCACCCCCATGGCCATGCTGCTGGCCAGTCTGCCAGATCCACTGGTGCTGGGCGGTGCATTTGCTGTGGGTGGCGGGGCGCAGCAGGTCTTGATGTTTGCCATCCGCCGGGTGAATGGCAGCCAGGGAGGTGTCGCATGAACTCAGCCCTTGATTGGCTGCATTTGCTGGCGGGTCTGGTCGTGCTGGCCGAGTCGCTCAACAAGCTTGAGCGCACCAACCCGTGCGCGCGTGACCTCACGCCACATCAGCGTCTGGTCGATAGCCTCAAGGCAATCGCCTGGGCGCTACTGGCCTTGGGCGCCGCTGGGGCCGTGGCTGCGCCGCTGCTTCTGAGTCTGGGCGTGTACAGCGGACACCATCCGCTGCTGCGCCTGGAGCAACCCACAGTGGCCGAGGTGTCGGTGCTGCTGGGCTTTGCCGTGCTGATTGTGCGAACGCGGGTGAAAGAGGGCTGACGACCGCTTCGCTTTTATGACCACCAACCCGCCACCGAGCGGGTTTTTTTATGTCTGGAGACAATGTATGACACCCCAAGACCTTGCCCGCGCCACGGGCGCCCGGATTGACCGGGCAATTGAATTCCTGCCGCACATTGAGTCGGCAATGGATGAGTTTGCAATCAATACGCCAAAGCGCCAGGCTGCATTTTTGGCGCAGATCGGCCACGAGTCCGGCGGCCTGCACTGGTGCACCGAGATTTGGGGCCCCACGATCGCGCAGACGCACTACGAGGGACGTGCGGATCTGGGCAATGTGGAGGAGGGCGACGGCTACCGTTTCAAAGGCCGGGGCCTGATTCAGACCACGGGCCGCGCCAACTACCAAGCCACTGGCGACGCGCTGGGCGTGGACTTGATCGCGGAACCTATGCGTCTGGCTGAGCCTGAGTTGGCGGCCCGGTCAGCCGCATGGTTCTGGCAAGCGCACGGGCTCAACGAGCTGGCCGACGTGGATGATTTTATGCGTATCACGCGCCGGATCAATGGCGGCACCAATGGCATGGATGACCGGCTGGCGTTGTACGCGGTGGCAAAAGAGGTTCTGGCGTGAGCGCGCTTTCACCAATCCTGCGCGACACGGACGACAACGGCTTGGTGTTCTGGTGTCCTGGTTGTGATGGCGCTCACCGTATTCAGCATGGCGCCGGACCTGGTGCCCGTTGGTCGTGGAATGGAAATGTCAACAAGCCAACTTTCACACCATCGATTCTGGTTCAGTTTGACCACTGGGTTCCGCCTGCATCGCAGGAAAACCCGAAGCCTGGACCACAAACGCTGGTGAAAGATGTTTGCCATTCTTTTGTGACTGACGGTCGCATTCAGTTTCTTGGCGACTGCACGCACAAACTGGCAGGCCAGACGGTAGACATTCCAGACTGGGAGGCCGCATGAGCTGGGCCGCCAAACTGGCCATCCTGCTGATTGCATTTTCCATCGGTGGGGCAGGGGGCATTAAGTGGCAACTGGGTGTACAGGCGCGTGCTACGTTGGCCGCGGCTGACATTGCCAAGTCTGACGCCAAACAACAACAGCACCTGGGCGATCAGGCTGCAACAAACCATGCCGCCGCACTGGTGGCCATCAATCAAAAATTGGGAGATCAACGTGCCTATATTGCAAAACTTTCTGGGCGTGACTGCCTTGGCGCTGGGACTGTCGGCCTGCTCAACGGCGCCGGTGGTGAGCCAGTGCCAGCCGCTGCCAGCGACCCTGCGCGTGCGGCCACAGCCGCTGCCACCGGTGCAGGCCTCCGGTTTGCGACTGAGCACGATGTCGCCGCTGCCATCGCCATCTGCCGCGCCGGGTATGCCGGATTGAGTTCGCAGCTTAATCAGATTTTGGATATTGAGGAGGCGCGGCATCCTTAAACGAGAGTCTCATATCGACTTTCGTTAAACGGGTATTTCCACCCTGAATGTTTCGTTTACAAAAAAGCCCACCGGGCCGCATTGCGCGGTTCGGTGGGCTTTTTTGCGTTTCAGGGCTTAGCGCCCAATAGCGTCGTCATCCAGGGCCAGTCTTTGTATTTATCCCCCACCTGGCGCAAATGGGCATATCGCTTGAGACTGGACCATGATCGATGGCCTGACACACAGGACACGCGGGGAATGCTCCAGCCCATTTCAAACAGGCGGCTGATCCCGTCATGGCGCAGGTCATGGAAGTGAAGGTCTTCAATCCCGAGAAATGAACAGGCCCGGGTGAATGATGCGCTGATGGAGTCGGAATTGTGCGGCCAGATCCGGCCATCGGTCTCGGGCTGCAGCTCAATAAACTGCAAGGCCTCGGGCGTGAGTGTTGTGGCCACGTCGTTGCCAATCTTCTCGCCGGGGTTTTTCATATCCCGGACAATCATCTCCAGATTGGCTTTGTCCAGATCCTTACCCACGATCGTGGTAATTTCTTCTTGGCGGCGGGTGCTGAAGATGGCAAAGGGGATGATGCGGGTCATGGGGATCGCATCAACGCGCTTGATCTGCATCACCGTGTAATACCGCATCAGCTTGTCGAGTTCATCCAGCGTGGGGCGCCGGTTGCGCTGCTTTGACTTGCCAGTCAAACCCAGTTTGACGAGTACGGTGCGGGCATCATCCATGGCCTGCTTGTCCAGTGGATAGCCCCAGGCGGGCCGTGCCACACTAAATATAGAGGCCAAGTGCGATATATAGTTACCACGGGTCGACGGCTGAGCATCAATGGACTGGGCAAAGCGCACAAGATCCTGGCTGGTAATCTCCGAGCAGTGCATGCCGCCGATTTCGTGGTTCTTGATACTGCGCAGCACCTGGTCCTTTGTTTTCCCATGCGGGCGCAGCTTGTCTTCGTTGTACTTGTCGATCACATCCTTGAGCAGCGGGTCTTGTGGCTTGGTCAGCGCACCGGGCTGGGCCAGTTCAGTCTCGCGCTTTTTTAACCAGGCTGTTGCGGCTTGCTTGCGGTCAAACGTCTCGGTTTCAGAGAAGACAAGCTTCCCCCATTTTTTTAGCCGGATCATGGCGGTATAGCCCACCGTGCCATCTTTGCGCTTGCGTTCTAAAATCGTACCCATTGGCAGTGCAACATGAAAAGTTTTGTTGCACTGAATGTTACACCCGTTGCACGAAATGGGCTTAAATGTGAGTAAATCAGCGTGAATCAGACAGTATCAGAAGGCGGTGTTTTCATTGGAGAAAGCGATGTTCATTCGCGCTGGCGTTTAAGTGTGGCCCCGATGATGGACTGGACCGATCATCACTGCCGTTACTTTCACCGCCTGCTGTCACGCCGTGCGCTGCTCTACACCGAAATGGTGACCACCGGCGCGCTGATCCATGGCGATGTGCCGCGCCACCTGCGCTACAACGCCGAAGAACACCCGGTTGCGCTGCAACTGGGTGGCAGCGAGCCAGCCGACTTGGCGCAGTGCGCCAGGCTCGGCGAGCAGTGGGGTTATGACGAGATCAACCTCAATTGCGGCTGCCCCAGTGAGCGCGTGCAGCGCGGTGCCTTTGGCGCCTGCCTGATGAACGAGCCCCAGCTGGTGGCCGACTGCGTCAAGGCGATGGTGGACGTGGTGCAGGTGCCGGTCACCGTCAAGCACCGCATTGGTATCGACAAGTCCGAGAGCTACGATTTTGTGCGTGATTTTGTCGGCACCATTGCCGAGGCGGGCTGCCCGACCTTCATCGTGCACGCCCGCAATGCCTGGCTCAAGGGCTTGAGCCCCAAGGCCAACCGCGAAGTGCCGCCGTTGCGCTACGACGTGGCTTACCAGCTCAAAAAAGATTTTCCTGCGCTCACCATCGTCGTCAACGGCGGCATCACCACAAATGAACAAGTGGCTGAACACCTGCTGCATCTGGACGGCGCCATGCTGGGTCGCGAGGCGTACCACAACCCGTGGTGGCTGGCGTCCTGGGACGCGGCGTTTTACGGCGCCCCGGCAGAAGAACTCACCCGCGAGCAGATTGAAGCGCAGATGTGCGACTACATGGCCCGGGAAATGGCCGCGCATGGCACGCCCTGGGCCACCATAGCCCGCCACATGCTGGGTTTGCGCCACGGCCTGCCGGGTGCGCGCCGCTGGCGCCAGGTCTGGAGCGATCACAAGCTCAAAGAACTGTCGCCGCACGCGGTGATGGCGCTGGCGCATGGCGAGGTGGTTTAACCGGGTTTTTGCCCTTGACTTAGCCAAGTTATCATGATGCCTCTTTAGCAGGCAGCTCAGCAGCGCCTGACGCCATCCACTCCAACCGCCCAAACCACAGCCTTCCGTGCGTCTTAATTCAATCAAGTTATCCGGTTTCAAGTCCTTCGCTGAACCCACTACCTTCATGCTGCCGGGGCAACTGGTGGGCGTGGTCGGGCCGAACGGCTGCGGCAAATCCAACATCATGGATGCGGTGCGCTGGGTGCTGGGCGAGTCCAAAGCATCCGAGTTGCGCGGCGAGTCGATGCAGGACGTCATCTTCAACGGCACCAACACCCGCAAACCGGCCAGCCGCGCCAGCGTGGAACTGGTGTTTGACAACGCCGACCACCGCGCCGGCGGCCAGTGGGCCACTTTTGGCGAGATAGCCGTCAAGCGCGTGTTGACCCGCGATGGCACCAGCAGCTACTTCATCAACAACCTGCCGGTGCGCCGCCGCGATGTGCAGGACGTTTTTCTCGGCACCGGCCTGGGGCCACGCGCCTACGCCATCATTGGCCAGGGCACCATCAGCCGGATCATTGAGTCCAAGCCCGAAGAACTGCGCCTGTTTCTCGAAGAAGCAGCCGGGGTGTCCAAATACAAAGAGCGGCGCCGCGAGACCGAGAACCGCCTGAGCGATACGCGTGAAAACCTGACCCGGGTCGAAGACATCCTGCGCGAGCTCAACGCCAACCTCGAAAAGCTCGAAGCGCAGGCGATCGTCGCCAAAAAATACAACGCGCTCAACGCCGACGTGTCGCTCAAGCAGCACCAGCTGTGGTTTCTCAAACGCACCGAATCCGAGACCGATCAGGCCAAGGTCAAAGCCGATTCACTCGGCGCGGTCAACGCCCTGGAGAGCCGGGTGGCCGATTTGCGCCACATCGAGGCCGAGCTGGAGACCGTGCGCCAGGCCCATTACGCCGCGGGCGACCAGGTCAACCAGGCACAGGGCTTGCTGTACGAAGCCAGCACAGAAGTGGGGCGGCTGGAAGCCGAAATCCGTTTCGTGGTCGAAGGCCGCCAGCGCGTCGAGCAGCGCCTGATCACCCTCAAGGAGCAGGCGGACCAATGGGTCACGCGGGGTGAGACGGCGCAGGAAGAGATCGAGAGTCTGTCA
>CAJAFJ010000760.1 GCA_903938955.1 uncultured beta proteobacterium
CTCACGCAAACCGGTCTCCAGCGCTGCTCGGGCCATGACCGCGGCTTGCATTTGCGACTCATAGAACCGCACGGTGTTGCGTCCGGCGGACTTGGCCTGGTACATGGCCAGTTCAGCCCGTTTTAAGGCTTCTTCGGCGTTTTCATGCTGTTCGCTACCAAACAGGGTGATGCCAATGCTGGGCGTGCTGTGCTGTAGGTCGCTTCCGAGTGGGTAGGGCTGATTCAGCTTGTCAAGAATCTTTTCGCCCACGGTTTTGGCCTCGGTCGCGGATTCTTGCGCGTTGTGGTTCAGCTCCTCCAAGATCACCACAAATTCATCGCTCACCGAACGCGCCACGGTGTCGCCTTCACGAACGCAGGACTTCAAGCGTTGCGCGACCTGTTGCAAGAGCAGGTCGCCCATCTCATGCCCCAGGGTTTCGTTGATGGTCTTGAAGTTATCCAGGTCAACGAGCAGCACCGCGCCCTGGCGCTTGCTGCGCATGCTGGAGGCCAAGGCTTGTTGCAGCCGATCTATCAGCAGGCGCCGATTGGGCAACAGGGTCAAGGGGTCGTAGTAGGCCAGTTGTTCGATTTTTTCGAGGGCTGTTTTACGGTCGGTGATGTCGCGTATGTAAGCACTGAAGACCGTTCGCCCCTGCTGATCCAGCGTCGCAATGCTGATCTCGACCGGGAACTCGGTGCCATTGGCATGCAAGCCGACAAGCTCCATGCGCTGGCCGATATCGGGCGACCCAAGGTGAGTCTTGTCAGCGGAGAACCACCTTGGGTGCGACTCGCGGTAGTGCGGCGGCACGATTAAATCGCTCACCTGGCGCCCTTTGGCCTGTTCAACCGAGAACCCAAAGATGCGCTCGGCCTGTAAATTCCAGTCCATCACACAGCCCAGATGATCCATGCTGATGATGGCATCCTGCGACGCATCCATCATGGACTGAATCCGGGCCATGCTTTCTTTTTGAATCTCATGCGCCAACCGGAGTTCTTGTTCGGCATGCTTGCGCTCGCCTAGCTCACGCATCAGTTGCAGGGTATTGGTTGAAAGATTGTCGTAAATGGAAAGAATGATCTCGATCAGAACTTTGGTGGACCCGCCCATTTGCTCATGCGCGTGCTTCTTGGCGGACTCCAGCGACATGCCGGCCTGCATGGCGATGAACAGCTTGGCCATGTAACGATCATTTTCCAGAATATGCGAGGCCAGCCAGCGGGTGAGAAACGAGAGGATTTGCTCGATAACGCCTTCGACCGGCGTGGTGTTTTCTTCGCCCTTCAGTTGGATGACCGCCAACATGAAACTGTCATGAACCGCCTTGTGGCTGGTACCCATGGGGTCATTTAGCAGGTACTCGTTCCATATCGCTTCTTCGGTCGCGAAGTGGTAAACGGCATAGTCCGCCAGCTCATCAAAAATAACGTGCAACGCAGGAACGTCGGATTGAAACGCCACATGACTGGCCAACTTGTTGATTAATTCAACCAGTTTTCTATGCTGCTCATCGATCTTGGGAACTTCGGTATTGAAATTTTCATTCCAGGGAAAAATATCAATCGAGTCCATCCAAACCTTTCCGTCGTTCATTCATTGCATGAATCGGATTATCAGCGTCATTTGGCCAAACTGGCCATGATGCGCAGGTCAAGCGGGGGGTATCTCTTTGCCCCACATCAAGGTTTCATCGCTGGACGGCCAGGAGCTCGCTGGCTTCAGGTCACCGTGCACACACCTAGCACGCCTTACAGCGGATGCTCGGTATAAAACTTGCCGCCGTGGTAGAGCAGGGGGGAGGCGTCTGCGCGGTGGGTGCAGCGCTCGACCTCGCCGACAAAAATCACATGGTCGCCTTCGCTATAACGGCTGCGGTTAAAGCACTCAAACGAGGCGGCAGCACCCGCCAGCAGCGGCGCGCCGCCCACGCCTTCAACGAATTCCACGTCGGCAAAGCGGTCCACGCCCTTGGCGGCAAAGCGCAGGGCCAGTTCTTTCTGGTCGGCGCCCAGGATGTTGATGGCGTAGTGTGAGCCCGCGCTGAACGCCGGCATGGAGGCGGCCGCCTGTGACAGGCTCCAC
This sequence comes from uncultured beta proteobacterium, assembly GCA_903938955.1. The sequence continues at coordinate 2,074 of CAJAFJ010000760.1, forward strand.
AGCACCAGCGGCGGCTCCAGCGACACCGCGTTAAAAGAGTTGGCGGTGAGCCCGACCAACTCGCCCTCGGCCGTGCGGGCGGTCACGATGGTGACGCCGGTGGCAAACATGCCCAGGGCGCTACGGAACTCGGGCGAGGAAAAGTTGGGGGCTTGCGCCTTCAGGCGCGTATCAGTCAAAGTCATGGGCACAATTTAACCGAGTTTTCAGTCGCGCTTGGTGACGGCCTGCTGCATGGCGCCCAGCAGGGTGGCTGGGTCATGGGCGCCGGCCACGCTCAGCTTCTGGTTGAAGATGAAAAAAGGCACGGCCGTCATGCCCAGGCGCCGGATGTTGGCGTCGGCCTGCGACACCACTTCGAGATGCTCGGGGTCGGTGATGAAGGTGCGGGCATCCTCGCCGTTGAGGCCGGCTTCTTCGGCGATTTCAGCCAGCACATCGGGGCTGCCGATCTGGCGGTTTTCGACAAAGTAAGCCTGAAACAAGCGTTCCTGCAGGTCGCTCACGTTGGCATCGCCGGCTTGGGCAAAGGCAATCAGGGCGTGGGCGGCCAGCGTGTTGGGCTGCGTGGTGATGCCGTCGATGTTCAGCGTCAGCCCCACGGCCTGGCCCGCCGCGCGCACTTGCTCGTAAATCGCGGCGGCCTTCTCGGGGCCGCCAAACTTGTCTTCGAGGTATTGCTTGCGCGGTATGCCCTGGGCGGGCAGGTCCGGGTTGAGCTGAAACGGGTGCCAGCGGATCACCACGTTGGGCAAATCAGCGGCTTCGGGCAAGGCCAGGGCGGCCTCCAGTTTGCGTTTGCCGATGTAGCACCAGGGGCAGACGATATCCGACACAATATCAATGGTCAAAGTAGGTGAATTCATGGCTAAATTGTAGGTGGCGTGCCTCTGACCAGTGCGGCCATCCTTAAATGAGCCACCACGCTGAACGGGCATCGCTATACTGAAAACAGGGGAGACATGACGGCGCGGGCATTGATCTGCGCAGCCCAAGGGAAGACACGCTTTTCTTATTATTCTGGATTGATCCCAGCATGGCATCACCGGTATTTCAGCCGCAGTCGCTCAAGTTCAGAATCACCTTCACGACCCTGGTCATTTTCGTGGTGAGTCTGTGGTCGCTGTCGATCTACGCCAGCCGCATGTTGCGTCAGGACATGCAAACTCTGTTGGGACAACAGCAATTTGCCTCGGTGTCGCTGATTGCCACCGGGCTGAACGAGGAGCTGGACGATCGCCTGCGGGCGCTTGAAACCCTCGCCGCCGCCGTGACACCGGCCAGCATGCGCCAGCCCGCCGCGCTGCAAGACATATTGGAGCAGCGCCCCTTTATTCAACAACTCTTTAACGCCGGCATTTTCATTACCGACATCAAGGGCACGGCGCTGGCCGATGTGCCGCGCTCGGCCGGTCGCGTCGGGGTGAATTACATGGACCGGGAATCCGTTTCGAGTCCGCTCAAAGACGGTCGCCCGCACATCGGCCGGCCGGCGATGGGTAAAAAATTGGAAGCCCCCGTTTTCAGCCTGACGGTGCCGCTGTGGGATGGCAAGGGCCAGTTGATGGGCGTCCTGGTGGGCACGATCAACCTGGGCCTGCCTAATTTTCTGGACAAAATCATGAACGGCCAGAACCGCAAAACTGGCGGCTTTTGGCTGATGGCGCCGCAGCACCAGTTGTTTGTCACCGCCACGGACAAGCGCCTCACCATGCAGCGGCTCCCGGAGTCGGGCCAGAATGTGATGCTGGACAAATTCCGCCAGGGCTATGAAGGCTACGGCATCGCCCTGAATGCCCAAGGAGTGGAAGAGCTCACCGCCGCCAAAAAAATCCCGATTGCCGGCTGGATCATGGTCGCCGTGCTCCCGGCCGACGAGGCGTTTGCGCCGATCCACGCGATGCAGCAGCGTATGTGGCTGGCCACCGTGTTGCTGACCCTGCTGGCCGGGGGCTTCACCTGGTGGACGACCGCCCGCATGCTCCGGCGCCAACTCATGCCCGTGCTGGCGGCGGCCAGCGCCGTCAACAGCATGGCCGATGCCAATTTGCCGCCCCAGCCCTTGCAGGTGGACCCGCAGGACGAAATCGCTGAGCTGATTAGTGGCTTTAACCGGCTGCTGGCCAGCTCGGGCCAGCGCGAGGCCTTGCTCAAGCAGATTTTTGACACCTCCAGCGTGGCTATCTTTCTGGTTGGCAAAGACGGGCGCATCATGCAGGCCAACAAGTGCATGGCCGAGATGTTTGGCTGGCCGCAAGCCGCGCTGGACGGCATGGCTTACGCTGATCTGGTGCATCCGTCGGAGCGCGAGGTGGCGCACCAGAAAATGCTGGCTTTGCTGGACAGTCAAATCCAGTCGGTCGATGTCGAGCGCCGTTACTGGCGCGCCGACCAGCGCGAATTTTGGGGCCACCTGACCGGCCAGCGCTTTGTCGATGCCAACGGCGACGACCGTGGTCTGGTGGGCGTGATTGCCGACATCAGCCAGCGCCGCCAGGCCGAGGCCGAGCTGCACATTGTGGCCACCGCGTTTGAGTCACAGCAAGGCATCGCCATCACCGATACCCAGCGCGTGATCCTGCGCGTCAACAAGGCCTTCACCGACATCACCGGCTACACGGCCGCCGAAGCGGTGGGGCAAAACCCGCGCATGCTCAGCTCCGGCCGTCACGATGCCGCCTTTTATGTCGCCATGTGGGACAGCATTGCGCGGCAAGGCAAATGGCAGGGCGAAATCTGGAACCGGCACAAGAATGGCGATGTGTTCCCGGAGTGGCTCACCATCACGGCGGTCAAAAATAGTGCCGGTCAAATCACCCACTATGTCGCCACCTTCAGCGATATCAGCGACCGCAAGGCGGCCGAGGAGCAGATCAAGCGCCTGGCATTTTTCGACCCCCTGACGCAGCTGCCCAACCGGCGCCTGCTGATGGACCGGTTGGAGCAGGCACTGGCCAGCAGCACCCGCTACGCCCGCAAAGGCGCCTTGCTGTTTGTCGATCTGGACAACTTCAAGACCATCAACGACACGCTGGGCCATGACAAGGGCGACTTGTTGTTGCAGCAGGTCGCCCAGCGCCTGAGCCACTGCACCCGCGAAGGCGACACCGTGGCGCGACTCGGTGGCGATGAGTTTGTGGTGATGCTGGAAAACCTGGGCGAAAACGTGCTGGAGGCCGCCACCCAGGCCGAAGCCGTGGGCGACAAAATTCTGGCCGCACTCAACCAACCCTACCCACTGGCTGGGGATGCGCAACGCAGCACGCCCAGCATTGGTATCACCCTGTTTGGTGACCGGCCAGAAGGCATTGATGAGCCCCTGAAGCGGGCCGATCTGGCGATGTACCAGGCCAAGGCCGCCGGGCGCAACACGCTGCGTTTTTTTGACCCGCAGATGCAGGCCGTGGTCTCGGCCCGGGCGGCGCTGGAGACCGGCTTGCGCGAGGCCGTGACCCAACAACAATTTGTGCTCTATTACCAGCCGCAAGTGGTCGGCAAGCACGCGATCGTCGGGGCGGAAGCGCTGGTGCGCTGGCTGCATCCGCAGCGCGGTTTGGTGCCGCCCGCCGAATTTATCGGGCTGGCCGAAGACACCGGGCTGATCTTTGCGCTGGGCCATTGGGTGATGGAGACGGCCTGCACCCAGTTGGCGTGCTGGGCCACGCAGCCGTCCATGGCCGACCTCACGCTGGCGGTGAATGTCAGCGCCCGGCAGTTTCACCAGCACGATTTTGTGCAGCAGGTGCAGGCGGTGCTGGCGCAGACCGGCGCCAACCCGCACCGGCTCAAACTGGAACTGACCGAGAGTTTGCTGGTGACCCATGTGGAAGACGTGATTGCCAAGATGACGGCGCTGAAACAGCTCGGTGTCGGCTTCTCGCTGGACGACTTTGGCACCGGGTTCTCATCGCTGTCCTACCTCAAGCGCCTGCCGCTGGACCAGCTGAAAATTGACCAGGGCTTTGTGCGCGACATTCTGCTGGACGCCAACGACGCCGCCATCTCCAAAATGGTGGTGGCGCTGGCCGACACCCTGGGGCTGAGTGTGATTGCCGAAGGGGTGGAGACCGAGGCACAGCGCGATTTTCTGGCCGGACAGGGCTGCTACGCTTACCAGGGTTACCTGTGCAGCCGGCCGCTGCCACTGACTGATTTTGAGGCGTTTGTCGCCCGGGATTCACAAAAATCTTAAGCTTGTGCATATCAAATAACCGGCTCACCCGCCTAAACTAGGTCTTACCCGCTACGACTTGCCTAGCGTCATTGAAGGTCCGATCACGCCATGTCCAGCCCGGTTAGCACCCCCTTGAGCGGGACCGCCCTGCCGCCCAAAGCGGGCGCCGGTCGGCTGCGTGTGCTGGTGCTGTTGTTTGTCGCGCTGATCCTGATGGTTCCCTTGACCAGCCTGACCGTGGTCAAGCTGTACACCCCGCAGCTGGAGCGCGAAACCTATGCCAACCTGCAAGTGATTGCCAACCTCAAGGCCAGCCAGATTGAGCGTTGGCTGCAGGAGCGCCACAGCGACGGCCAGGCCATCATGCTCAACGAGACCCTGGCTCGGCAAATCACCGACCTCACCCACGGCCAACGCCAGGCGCAGGGACAGGTTCAGCGCTACCTTAAAAGTTTGCTCACCACCTATGGTTATTCCGGGATTATCCTGAGCACGCCCGACGGCCGCTTACTGCTGTCGGCCGGTGACTATGTGGACAGCAATGACGAGACCGAGCACCAGGTACAGGTCATGGCGCCCGGGCAAAGCTGGCGCAGCCCCATGTACCGCAATGCCCGTGGCCACGCGCACATGGACTGGCTGTTGCCCATCAGCACGCCGGGCCAGACCGGTGCGCCGGTGGCGGTGCTCATCTTTCGCATTGACGCCAACCAGTTTCTCTACCCCCTGATCAAAACCTGGCCGACCGCCAGCCCGAGTGGTGAAACGCTGTTGGTGCGCCGCGAAGGCGATACGGCGATCTTTTTGAATGAACTGCGGCATCAAAAAGACACAGCCCTGCTGCTGGCGCCGCCCCTGTCCACCCCGGATTTGCCCGCGGCTGCCGCCATCCGTGCCAATGCCCCCGGCACCACCGAAGGCCTGGACTACCGCCAACTGGCGGTGCTGGCGGCCTACCGCCCGGTGGTCGGCACTGACTGGCACATCATCGCCAAGCTGGACCGCGACGAGGTGTTTGCGCCGCTGCGCACGCTGGTGTTCTGGGTCACCTGGATTTCCCTCGCGGCGGTGCTGGCTTTGTGTGCCGGCCTGCTGCTGCTGTGGCGCCAGCACAGCCGGGTGCAAAGCCTGGCCGGGTTGGCGCAACAGGCGCAAGCTGCGCTGGAACACAGCCGCCTGGACGAAACCGTCAAAGAGAGTCAGGCACGCGCCCAGATGCTGATTGATGCCGCGCTGGACGCCGTCATCAGCGTCGATCAGGCGGGGCGGGTGATTGGCTGGAACGCGCAGGCCGAGTACATCTTCGGCCACCCGCCGGCGCAGGCGCTGGGCTGCGACATGGCCGATCTGATCGTGCCGCTCTCGCAGCGGGCGGCGCACCGCCAGGGCATGGCGCGCTTTCTGCGCACCGGCCAGACCCGCATCATGGGCCAGCGCGTTGAAGTGCAGGGCTTGCGCGCCGACGGCACCGAATTCCCCATGGAACTGACGATTTCGACCCTGTTCCAGAACGGCAAACGCTTTTTCAGCGCCTACGTGCGCGACATCACCCCGCGCAAGGCCAATGAGGCCAAGATCCGGCAACTCTCAATGGCGGTGGAGCAAAGCCCGGTGGTGGTCGCCATCACCGACCTGGAGGGCAAGCTGGAGTATGTCAACGAGGCCTTTGTGCAGTCCACCGGCTACAGTCGCGAAGAGGCGATTGGTCTGAATTCGCGTGTGCTGCAGTCCGGCCACACGCCGCCTGAAACCTACCAGGCCCTGTGGACGGCCATGACCCACGGCCGCTCCTGGGAAGGCGTGTTTTACAACCGGCGCAAAGACGGCACGGCGTACACCGAGGCGGCCCGCATCACGCCCATGCGCGAAGCCGATGGCCGCATCAGCCACTACATGGCGTCCAAAGAGGACATCACCGACAAGATGCGCCTGAACCAGGAGTTGGCCCAGCACCGCGACCACCTGGAAGAACTGGTGGCCAACCGCACCGCGCAGCTGGCCGAAGCGGGTGAAATTGCCGACACCGCCAACCGTGCCAAGAGTGCGTTTCTGGCCAATATGAGCCATGAAATCCGCACGCCCATGAACGCCATCGTCGGCTTCACCCATTTGCTGCGCCGCGCCGATCCCACGCCGGAGCAGGCCGAACGGCTGGGCAAGATTGAAGGCGCGGCCAGCCACCTGCTGTCCATCATCAATGACATTCTGGACATCTCAAAAATCGAGGCCGGGCGCCTGGAGCTGGAGCAGACCGACTTCCACCTGGGCAGCCTGCTGGACAACGTGTATTCGCTGGTGGCCGACCAGGCCAAGGCCAAGGGCTTGGCCGTCGAGGTGGACCCCAACAGC
>CAJAFJ010000761.1 GCA_903938955.1 uncultured beta proteobacterium
ACGCTCATCATGGCCGGCCGCTCCGCACCCTCGGCGTAGAGCACGTCAAAGGTGTCTTTCAGGTACTGGAAAAACGGATCGGCATGCGAGTAGCCTTGGGGCAGGGCAAAGCGCATGTCATTGCAGTCCAGCGTGTAGGGCACGATCAGCTGCGGCACCACCTCGCCATTGGTTTTCTGCACCGTCATCCAGAACGGCAGGTCGTCGCCGTAGTAGTCGCTGTCGTACTCGAAGCCGCCATAGTCGGCCACCAGGCGGCGGGTGTTGGGGCTGTCGCGCCCGGTGTACCAGCCCAGCGCCCGTTGCCCGGTCATGCGGGTGATGGTGTCCATGCCCAGGCGCATGTGCTCGCGCTCCGTGGCTTCATCGACGTGCTGGTAATGAATCCAGCGCCAGCCGTGGCAGGCAATTTCATGGCCCAGTGCTGTGACCGCCTGCACCAGTTCCGGGTGCCGCTGCAGCGCCATGCCGACGCCAAACACGGTCAGCGGCAACTGGCGTTTTTCAAATTCCCGCAGGATGCGCCAGACGCCTGCGCGGGAGCCGTATTCGTAGATGCCTTCCATGCTGATGTGGCGCTCGGGGAAGCTGGGCGGGTTGAACATTTCGCTCAAAAACTGCTCTGAGCCAGCGTCGCCATGCAGCACGCTGTTCTCGCCGCCTTCCTCGTAGTTCAGCACAAACTGCACCGCGACGCGCGCCTGATGGGGCCACTGGGCGTGTGGCATCTTGGGGCCGTAGCCAATCAGGTCGCGGGGGTAGGGCAGGGTGCTGTCAAAGTTTTGCATGTTTGGGTTCCGGGTCAAACGTCAGGGTGGCCTCGACGTTGTGCAAATGCGCCTCCATCAACCGCAGGGCCAGCGCTTCGTCTTTGGCGGCCAGCGCTTTCACGATAGCGGCGTGCTCCTGGTGGGAGTGTTCCGCGGCGCTGTCGGACTGGTACATCAGGGCGATGAGCGAGCAGCGCGAGATCAGGTCGCCCAAAATTTGCGCCAGCACCGCATTGCCCATCAGCTCCGCCATGCGGACATGAAAATCGCCCAGCAACTCGGTGCGCCCCGGCACGTCGGCGCGCTGCACGGCCGACTTTTCGAGGGCCACATGCGCCTTGAGGGACTTGACCATGGCGGGCGTCACACCCTGGATGAACGCCCGCGTCATCTCGGCCTCCAGCATGCGGCGCACCACAAAAACCTGCTGCGCCTCGGCCACCGACGGCGTGGCCACAAAAGCGCCGCGCGCAGGCTCCATGCGGATCAGTCGTTTTTGCGACAACTGGAACAAAGCCTGGCGCACCAGCGTGCGGGAAACGCCAAACTGGTCGGCTATTTTTTGCTCAGCCAGCTTGCTGCCGGGGGCCAGGCGGTGCGCCACGATGGCCTGGGTCAGGGCGCTGACGATGGTGTTGGTGGTGGAGTCGTTGTCGGGCACAGTCATGACGGCATGATACCTGCTTGTCTGAAAAGTGTATACACTTTGTCTAACTTCAGGAGTTCTGTCATGGGTTTGAGTACGCACGTTCTGGACACGATGCACGGCACGCCAGCGGCAGGCATGCAGGTGAGCCTCTACACCACCGAGGGTGACAAAGCCACCTGCGTCAAGCAGTTTGTATTGAACCCCGATGGCCGCAACCCCGACGGGCTGCTGTTTGATGACAGCAGCCTGAAGCGCGGCACTTATCGGCTGGTGTTTGAGGTGGCGGCGTACTTCAAAGCCCGTGGCGTGACGCTGCCTGAGCCGAATTTTCTGGGCAAGGTGAGTCTTGATTTCGGCATTGCCAACCCCGAGCAGCACTACCACGTGCCGCTGCTGGTGAGCCCGTGGAGCTACTCGACTTACCGGGGTTCATGATGCTGAGTGCACAAACTTTAAACACCACGGCCCCAAAACCGTGCATTGAACCAAAGGTGTGACGGATGGAAAGCTACTACCTCGACTGGGCCAACCTGCTGCTGCGCTGGGTGCATGTCATCACCGCCATCGCCTGGATAGGGTCATCGTTCTACTTCGTGTTCCTGGACAGCAGCCTGACGCCGCCAGTCGATGACGACCTGAAAAAGCAGGGCGTCAGCGGCGAGTTGTGGGCCGTGCACGGTGGCGGGTTTTACCACCCGGTCAAGTTCAACGTGGCGCCGCCCAAGTTGCCTGCGCACCTGCACTGGTTTTTTTGGGAGAGTTACAGCACCTGGTTGTCGGGCTTTTCGCTGTTCACCGTGTCCTACCTGTGGAGCGCCAGCACGTACCTGATCGATAAATCGCGCATGGACTGGGCGCCCGCCACGGCGATTGCGGTGGCGCTGTCGTTTTTGGTGGTGTTCTGGGTGTTGTACGACCTGATTTGCCGGACGTTTGGGCAGCGCAAAAACGGTGACGCCATCGTCGGCGCGCTGGTGTTCGGGCTGGTGTGCATCGCCTCTTGGCTGGCCTGCCACTGGTTTGCCGGGCGCGCGGCTTTTCTGCTGGTCGGTGCGATGCTGGCCACGACCATGAGCGCCAGCGTGTTCTTCTGGATCATTCCGGGGCAGCGCAAAGTGGTGGCGGCCATCAAGGCCGGTGCGCCGGTGGACCCGGTCCACGGCCAGCGCGGCAAGCAGCGCAGCGTGCACAACACCTACTTCACCTTGCCGGTGCTGTTTGCCATGCTCAGCGGGCACTACAGCTTTACTTACACGCACCCGCAAAACTGGCTGGTGCTGATTTTGATGATGTTCGCAGGGGCCGCCATTCGCCAGTTTTTTGTGCTGCGCCATGGCTACAAATTGGGGCGCAACCGCCATCCGCTGCCTTATGCGCTGGTGGGTGTGGCGGCCATCGTGGCGGTGATCGTCTGGCTCAGGCCGGCAGCCGTGGGTGCGGCGTCTGTAGCGCCTGTCGCCACAAGCAACACCACACCCGGGGCGGGTGCTCAACACGGTTATCCCGCCTTGCAGGCACTGCTGTCCCAGCGCTGCTACCAATGTCACGGCGCACAGGTGCAGATGAAAAACGTGCGCCTCGATTCACCGCAAAACGTCAAGCTGCACGCACAAAACATCTACCAACAAGTGGTGGTGACACGGCTCATGCCGATGACCAACGCCACCGGCATCAGCGAGGTCGAGCGCCAGTTCATCAAGCACTGGTTTGAGGCAGGTGCCAGCACCGATTAGGACCACCAAGGCGTCACTTTTGGGGCGTTCCAACGCCTGATCATGCACCGGATTCGGCTCCTGGCTTTTGTGGTTTGGGGCCTGGTTCAACACGCCAAAAATCCTTTAAAAATCAACAACTTGAGAGCAAAAAACTCTTTTTTCAAGGTGTTTTCTGGCATTGATATTGCGTAGTCCTCAAGGTCTAAAACACTTTTGAGGTTCTCATGTCAAAACGCACTTTCATCAAAACAATTCTTGCGCTGGTTGCGACCAGTGTTGTCGGTCTGGCACAAGCTCAGACCACCCCCATCAAGTTCCAGTTGGACTGGCGTTTTGAAGGCCCGAGCGCCCTGTTTTTGACACCGGCCGCCAAGGGTTATTTCAAGGATGCCAAGCTGGATGTGACCATTGACGCAGGCAATGGCTCAGGCGGCACCGTCACCCGCGTCGCCTCGGGTGCCTACGACATGGGCTTTGCCGACCTGGCCGCGCTCATGGAATTTCACGCCAACAACCCCGACGCCAACAACAAGCCCGTGGCCGTGATGATGGTCTACAACGACACGCCTGCCTCGGTCATGGCGCTGAAAAAATCCGGCATCAAAACCCCCGCCGATTTGAGCGGCAAGAAGCTGGGTGCCCCGGTGTTTGACGCCGGGCGCCGGGCCTTCTCGATCTTCGCCAAGGCAAACAATGTCACGGGTGTGAACTGGGTCGCCATGGACCCCCCGCTGCGCGAAACCATGCTGGTGCGCGGTGATGTGGATGCCATCACCGGCTTCACCTTCACCTCGCTGCTGAACCTGGAAGCGCGGGGCGTCAAACCGGCCGATGTGGTGGTGCTGCCCTACCCGGACTATGGCGTGAAGCTGTACGGCAACGTCATCATTGCCTCGCCCAAACTGGTTAAAGAAAACCCGGCCGCCATCAAAGCCTTTCTGGCCGCTTTTGCCAAAGGTGCCAAAGACGTGATTGGCAACCCGGCCGCCGCGATTGCCGATGTGAAGGCTCGTGACGGCATCGTCAACGTCGCGCTGGAAACCCGTCGCCTGCAACTGGCGATTGACACCGTGATCAACAGTCCCAACGCGCGCGCCGAGGGCTTTGGCCAGGTGAACGGGCCGCGCCTGTCGCTCATGGCCAGCCAGGTGTCGGATGCCTTCAATACCAAAACCCGCGTCAATGTGGACACCGTCTGGAACGGCAGCTTTTTGCCCAGCAAAGCGATGCTCGACGTGCTGCCCAGGAAGTAAGCCACGATGGAAAAAGCCCCCTCCCCCTGGTTTGTGGACTTCTCGGATGTCTGGTTGGCCTACAACGACGAACTCCTGAAACAAAATCACTTTGCGGTGGAGGCTATCGATCTGAAGGTGCGCAAGGGCGAGTTCATCGCCATTGTGGGACCGTCAGGCTGTGGCAAATCCACCTTCATGAAGCTCACCACCGGACTGAAGATGCCCTCCATGGGCAAGATCCTGATTGACCAGCAACCCGTCACCGGGCCTTTGAAAATTTCCGGCATGGCGTTTCAGGCGCCGTCGTTGTTGCCGTGGCGCACCACGGTGGACAACGTGCTGCTGCCGCTGGAAATTGTCGAGCCCTACCGCAGCACCTTCAAGGCCAAACGAAAAGAGTACGAGGAACGCGCCCGCAGACTGCTGCAAAAGGTAGGACTGGGCGGCTACGAGGACAAGTTTCCCTGGCAACTCTCGGGCGGCATGCAGCAGCGCGCCAGCATCTGCCGCGCGCTGATTCACGAGCCCAAGATGCTGCTGCTCGATGAGCCTTTTGGTGCGCTGGACGCCTTCACGCGTGAAGAGCTGTGGTGCATCTTGCGCGACCTGTGGAC
>CAJAFJ010000762.1 GCA_903938955.1 uncultured beta proteobacterium
GAAGCGGTTTACTTGCTGACCGGGCCGCCTGGGTGAAGCTTTGATTGGCGTTCTTTCAACGCTCATCGGGCGTTTTCATGGGGGACCAGGGCAAGTCGGTGTTTTGTCCTCCACCATTTTTGGTGGCGTGTCTGTCTCTGCCGTGGCGGATGCATCAGCCATTGGCTCCCTGTTGATCCCCTGGCAAAAGCGTCTGGGTTATCCACCAGCGTTCTCGGCCGCCACCCTGGCGGCGGCGGCGACGATTGACATCCTGATTCCGCCATCCATCCCGATGATTCTGTTTGCCTTGTCGAGCAATACCTCCGTGGCGTCGCTCTTTGTGGCGGGCATCATGCCGGGCTTGCTGATGTGTGGCGGTTTCATGGCCGTGTGCTGGTGGGTGGGCAAGCGACGCAACTTTCCACGGGAAACCAAAAAACTGGATTGGTCGCACTTCAGAACCCAATTGCTCTACGCATCGCCTGCGTTGGTGTTGCCGGTGTTGATTGTGATTTTCCTGCGCTTTGGTATCGCGACCCCGACTGAAGTGAGCGTTTTGTCGACCCTGTACGCCGGTCTGGTGTCGGTGGTGGTCTACCGTGACCTGGGTTGGAAGCGCTTGAACAAAGCCATCCTGGAAGCGGGACTGTCCACAGGCGTGGTGTTGCTGGTCATCATGGCCTCGGCCGCTATCGGTTGGTTGCTGACCTTTGACCGCATGCCCGATGGCGTGGTGGGCTGGGCCCAAGCCCATCTGTCCAGTGGTTGGACGGTGATCCTTTTGATGAATGTGCTCATGCTCGTGTGTGGCATGTTCATTGACTTGCCCGCTGCGGTTCTGCTGCTGACACCGGTCTTTGTTCCGCTGGCCAACTCCATCGGCATGGACTTGACCCAGCTTGGAATCATGATGACCGTGAACCTTGCGATTGGTTTGTACACGCCACCGGTCGGCACCACGCTCTTTATCACCAGTTCCCTGGCCAAGGTCAAAGTGGGTGAGACCGTGCGTGAACTGGGGCCCTTCTATGCCGTTGCATTCCTCGTGCTCTTTCTGGTCTCTTATGTGCCAGGTTCGATTTTGAAGTAACCCACCTCCCTCTATTCAAGGAGAAATTTGATGATTAAAAACCAGGACAAACTGTCCTCACTTTCGCAGTGCGCCTACCGCATTCGTCGCTTTGCCCTGCGTATGGGTGAGGTTCAAGGGCAGGGCTATATTGGTCAGGCGCTCGGCTGGGCCGACGTGCTCGCCGTCGCCTATGGCCACGCCATGACGTACCAGCCCGCGGCTCCCAAATGGGAAGGACGTGATCGCTTCCTGCTGTCACATGGTCACTACGCCATCGCTGCTTACGCTGCGCTCATTGAAGCCAAGATCATTCCGGAGGAGGAACTCGAAACCTACGGCAGCGATGACAGTCGACTGCCCATGTCCGGCATGGTCAGTTACACCCCCGGCATGGAAATGTCCGGTGGGTCACTGGGCCAGGGATTGGCTATTGGTGTCGGCATGGCCTTGGGACTGCGTCTGAAAGACAGTTCAGCATTCGTTTACAACTCAATGTCTGACGGTGAACTCGATGAAGGCTCGGTCTGGGAGGCCGCGATGGGTGCCGCGCATCACAAGCTGGCCAACCTGATTTGCCTGGTGGACATCAACAACCAGCAAGCCGATGGCCCCTCTAGCAAGATCATGGGGTTTGAGCCTTTGGCCGACAAGTGGGCCGCATTCGGCTGGCATGTTCAACGGGTCAACGGCAACGATTTGGCGGCTGTGCTGAATGCGTTTGACGCGGCACGTCATCTGACCGAGGCCAAGCCGCGCGTCATCCTGTTTGACACCTTGATGGGCAAGGGCGTCCCCTTCCTGGAAACCCGGGAGAAGAACCACTTTATCCGTGTCGATCCACCGGAGTGGCAGCAAGCCATCCACTACCTGGACCAGTCTCAAATCGAAGGAGCAGCGCAATGAGTTCAACTATTGAAAAGAAACCACGGCTGACCACTTCGGCCATGATCGCCTCTATCGCCACCGAAGGGCAACGAGTCACGGCCGCCCCTTTTGGCAAGGCCCTGGTGGAATACGCCGCCAGCCGCCCCAACATTGTCGGGATGACGGCAGACTTGGCTAAATACACGGACCTGCATCTGTTTGCACAAGCTTACCCCGAGCGTTTTTTCCAGATGGGCATGGCTGAGCAATTGCTGATGGGCTCGGCGGGTGGCATGGCCAAGGAAGGGCTCATTCCATTCGTCACCACGTATGCGGTGTTCGGTACGCGCAGAGCGTATGACTTCATCCACCAGGTGATTGCTGAAGAAAATCTGAATGTGAAGATTTGCTGTGCGCTGCCTGGACTCACCACCGGCTATGGCCCCAGCCACCAGGCAACGGAAGATCTGGCGATGATGCGCGCCATTCCGGGGCTCACCATTGTGGACCCCTGCGACGCCTTGGATCTTGAACAGGCCGTACCTCAAATCGCCGAGCATCAAGGGCCGGTTTACATGCGTTTGCTTCGCGGCAACGTGCCGCTGGTGCTGGATGAATACGACTACAAGTTTGAGTTGGGTAAAGCGAAGCTGCTGCGTGGCGGCAATGACATCCTGGTGATTTCCAGTGGTTTCATGACGATGCGCTCCCTGGATGTGGCCAAGCAATTGCAGTCCGACAACGTGGATGTGGCCGTGTTGCATGTGCCAACAATTAAGCCGTTGGACGAAGCGACGATTCTGGCGGAAGTGAGCCGCCCTGGCCGCCTGGTCATCGTTGCCGAAAACCATTCGGTGGTGGGCGGGCTGGGGGAAGCCGTTGCAGGACTTCTGCTGCGTGAAGGCGTCATTCCGACCAAGTTCAGAATGCTGGGCTTGCCGGATGCCTTCCTGGACGCAGGGGCACTGCCGACCCTGCATGACCGCTATGGCATTTCAGTGGAAAAAATGACGGCTACGTTTAAAAGCTGGTTGGGTTAAGTGCCCCGAGGTCGGAGCGTCCAAGTTCCGACCTCAACGGGCTCCAGGATGGATGGAGTAGCGAATGACCGAACACCCTCTCTCGGTTTCCACAGCGCCTTACGACGGCTATTCACTCGACAGAACGCTGGAAAGTCTGGCTCGGATTGGTGCCACGCACGTCGAGCCGGCTTACGTGATCGGCTACACCGAAAGCTTTGACGAAACAGCGTTTTCACCGGCGTGTGCCGCACAGTACGCCGCAGCGCTGAGCCAGCATGGATTACGTTGCTATGCCGTTTCAGCCCACATGGACCTCGGGCGAAGCGGTGCTGCCGAGCTATTTAAAGTCCGGATGGACTTTGCCCGGCGTCTGGGCGCGAAGGTGGTCAATACGTTCACGGCAACCCGGCGTCGCGAAAAGCAGTTTCACGCGAACATGGAAAAGATCGTGCGGCATGCAGAGTCACTGGAGATGGTGATCGGCTTGGAAAACCAGAACGACGGCTCGGACAGTTTATTGAACCTGGCGAGCGACGGGGCCCATCTTCTCGCCCGAATCGGTTCGCCAAGCGTCGGCTTGAATTACGACTTGGGCAATACGGCGTCACATCGTCCTGATGTGAATCCCGCGCAGGACGCAATGGTGGCGCTATCGCAATGCGTGCACATGCATATCAAAGACGTGCGTCGTTGTGCGGATGGCTGGTTCTATACGGCGATTGGTCAGGGCGATCTGGATTGCTCCCGGATTCTGAAGGGCATTGCCATGCAAGGCGTCCCGATGTCGATTGAGTTGCCACTGCGTTTGCACCGCCAACCGGATGCCAGGCCAGGGCGTGCCCGCTTTCGCATCCCACTTGCCGACATCGAGGCCGTCGTGGAATCCTCGCTCCAATTCGTGCGCTCACATTTGATATAGCCATCACCGCCCTGCACCGTTTCAAGACCGACGGGGCTGCCGGGTGTAGTAACCTTCGGGCCGAACGCACCGGTCGCGTTCATCCGATTGATTACTACCCATGCAAGCTATGAACCTTAAAAGTCAAAAAGACTTTTTCTCAGGACTCCTGTTCACCGTGGCCGGGGGCGCGTTTGCCGCAGGTGCGACCCACTACGAGGTAGGCAGCGCGGCCAAAATGGGGCCGGGTTATTTTCCGCTGGTGCTGGGCAGCTTGCTGGCCCTGCTGGGCGTGGTCATCACTTTCAGGGCGCTGGTGGTGGAGACAGCAGGCGGCGACAAAGTCGGCCGCTTTGCCTGGCGGCCGTTGTTCAGCATCATTGCCGCCAATCTGGCGTTTGGCCTGTTGCTGGGCGGACTGCCCGAAATTCAACTACCGGCCATGGGCTTGATCGTGGCTATTTACGCCTTGGTCCTGATCGCCAGCCTGGGCGGTGACGACGTCAAGCTGAAAGAGGTGCTGGGACTGGCCAGCGCGCTGGCGCTCATCAGTTACCTGGCTTTTGTGCTGCTGTTGAAGCTGCAGTTTGCCGTGTGGCCGGCCTTCCTTAGCGCCTAGTACGCCCACACCCTATGGACTTGATTTCGCACCTGTCGTTGGGCTTTGGCGTGGCCTTCACACCGCTCAATTTGACCTACGCCTTTGTTGGCTGTTTGCTGGGCACGCTGATCGGCGTGCTGCCCGGCATTGGCCCGCTCGCCACCATTGCCATGCTGTTGCCCGCCACCTATGCGCTGCCGCCGGTGTCGGCGCTGATCATGCTGTCGGGCATTTATTACGGCGCGCAGTATGGCGGCTCCACCACGGCGATTTTGGTCAACCTGCCGGGCGAAGCGTCGTCGGTCGTGACGGTGATGGACGGCTACCAGATGGCGCGCCGGGGCCGGGCCGGGCCGGCCTTGGCGGCAGCTGGGCTGGGTTCTTTTTTTGCTGGCTGTGTGGGCACGCTGGTGCTGGCGGCCTTTGCCGTGCCGCTGGCCGAGGTGGCTTTTCTGTTTGGCCCGGCGGAGTATTTTTCGCTGATGGTGTTGGGGTTGGTGGGGGCGGTGGTGCTGGCCTCGGGCTCCTTGCTCAAGGCCATGGGCATGGTGTTGCTGGGCTTGCTGCTGGGCTTGGTGGGCACCGATGTGAATTCGGGCGTGGTTCGCTTCAGCTTCGGTGTGGCTGAATTAAGCGATGGCCTCGGCTTCATCGTGATCGCCATGGGCGTGTTTGGTTATGGCGAAATCATCACCAACCTGGGCAAGCACAAGGACGAGCGCGAGGTCTTTACGGCCAAGGTCACCGGCCTGCTGCCCACACGGCAAGACTTCAGGCAGATGCTGCCGGCCGTGTTGCGCGGCACCGCCCTGGGCTCGGTGCTGGGCTTGTTGCCGGGCGGGGGGGCCGTGATGGCCTCCTATGCGGCCTACACGCTGGAGAAAAAAGCTCGACTGCGCCCCGGCGAGGCACCTCTGGGCACCGGCAATATTCGGGGTGTGGCAGCACCCGAGGCGGCCAACAACGCCGCCGCCCAGACCTCGTTTATTCCGCTGCTGACGCTGGGCATTCCGCCGAATGCGGTGATGGCCCTGATGGTCGGTGCCATGACGATCCATAACATCCAGCCCGGTCCGCAGGTGATGAGCAGCAACCCGGAATTGTTCTGGGGCTTGATCGCCTCGATGTGGATTGGCAATGCCATGTTGCTGGTGCTGAACCTGCCCTTGATCGGCATCTGGGTCAAGCTGCTCAGCGTGCCTTACCGCTGGCTGTTTCCGGCCATCGTGCTGTTTTGCGCGGTGGGGGTTTACTCCACCAACAACAGCACGTTTGACATCTGGCTGGTCGGCCTGTTTGGGGTGTTGGGCTACTTGTTCATCAAGCTCGGCATGGAGCCTGCGCCGTTGTTGCTCGGCTTTATTCTGGGGCCGATGATGGAAGAAAACCTGCGCCGCACCTTGCTGCTGTCGCGCGGTGACTGGGGCGTGTTCATGACACGCGGGCTTTCGGCCAGCCTGCTGGCGCTGGCGGCCTTGCTGTTGCTGCTGGTACTGCTACCGGCCTTCAGACAAAAGCGCGAAGTGGCATTTGCCGAAGACTAAACGGCTCAGCCCTTGAGCTGCTTGAGCACCTCTTCATGCAAATCGTTGCCTTCGGCCTGCGCCATGAAGGCGTCGATGCTGCCGTCAAAACGTACCTGGCCGCGGTGCAGCAGCAGCAACCGGTCGGCCACCTTGATTTCTTCGATCAGGTGGGTGGCCCATAGCACGCCGACCTGCCGTTCAGCGGTCAACTGGCGCACGGTGGTCAGCAGTTGCTGGCGCGAGGCGGGGTCGAGCCCGACGGTGGCTTCGTCCATCAGCAGCACGCGCGGCCGGTGCAGCAGGGCGCGCACCAGTTCGACCTTGCGCCGGGTGCCGCCGGAGAGGCCGCGCGTGACGGCATCCACCTGCTCGGTCAGTCCCATCAGGGCCAGTCCTTCATCAATGCGGGCACGCGCCACCGCGCGGGGCAGGCCATGCAGGTCGGTGTGAAACAGCAGGTTGGCGCGCACCGACAGGTCAAGGTCCAGCGCACTTTGCTGAAACACCACGCCCAGGCCCGCCAGCGCCCGGCTGGCGTTCAGGCGCAGGTCGTGCCCCAGCACCTCGATGCGGCCCTGGTCGGGGCTGAACAGGCCGGTCAGCAGTTGCAGTAGGGTTGATTTGCCGGCGCCGTTCGGTCCCAGCAGGGCGACCATTTCGCCCGCCTGCAGTTGCAGGCTGACGCCTTGCATGGCATGGGTTTGGGCATACGATTTGTGCAGGTTTTCGGCGTTCAGAAGGAGGTCGTTCATGGGGCGGCGGTGCGTTGGGTAGGAATAGATCAGACGGCGGGCGCGGCCAGCAGCTTCATGCGCCGGAGCAGTATTTTTTCACGCTCCACGGTTTGCCCAATGGCGTGCTGGTAGGCGGGCGTGTCGAGGTAGTCGATGGTCTGATCGTAGCGGGCCAGCGCGGCCTTGTGGCGTTCGCTGAAGATGGCTTTTTGAAATGCATCGTGCAGTTTTTTGACAATCGCCTCGGGCGTGCCCTTGGGCGCGGCCAGCCCCCAGGGCGAGGTGTAGACCGAGTTAGGGTAGCCCAGCTCGCGCAGGGTCGGCACCTGGGGCCAGTGCGGGCTGCGCTCGGCGCTGAAGATCGCCAGCAGGCGCATCTTGCCCTGATCAATCCAGGGTGCAAAGCCGGTCGAATTGACGCCCGCCATGAGTTGCCCGGAGGCGAGCGCCAGCATTTGGTCGGCCGTGCCTTTGTAGGGCACGTGGACGTAGGGGATGTTGTGCGCCAGCAAAATTTCTTCCATTGCCAGGTGGGCGGTGGTGCCCACACCGGTCGAGCCCATCAGCAGCTCACCGGGGTGTTGGCGCGCCCAGTTGAGCAAATCCGCCAAACTTTTCCAGCGGCTGCTGGCGGGCACCAGCACGCCAAAGGTGGTGCCGGACACCTGCACGATCGGGCTCAGGTCCTGCACCGGGTCCCAGGCAACGGGGTTCATCAAGGCGTGGCGGTAGACCGTGATCGGCACTTGCCCGATGGTGTAGCCGTCGGGTTTGGCCGCCTTCAAGGCGGGTGCCACCAGCGTACCGGCAGCGCCGGGTCGGTTGCTGATGATGACGTGCTGGCCGAGCAGGGGTTCGACCTCTTCGCACAGCAAGCGCAGGGTCAGGTCGGTGGCGCCGCCCGCTGGCCAGGGCACGATCAGTTGCAGCGGCCGTTGTGGCCAGGCCGGGGCGGCGTTGGGTGTTTGCGCCTGCGCCGCTGGCGTCACCAGCCCCAGGCCCGCGCCCATGACGCTTGCCAGCCCGGTCCCCAAGCCGAGTTGGAGCCAGCGTCGGCGCTGCATCAGCGGGTTGCCAGAAGGAGGGGATAGCAGGGCGGGTGTTGGGCGTGTCATGGCGTTCAGTTTGGGGAACAGGTCGGCGCAACCGGGTTGCGAAAACCAGATTAATGCAAGAGCCGTGCCCGAAAAACAGGCATTGTTTTTGCTTTGTTATAGCCAGCGCCACCCTTTGGCACAATCCAAAAATAACAGGAGACTTATCCATGACCCTCAGCAACCTGGCATGGCCAGTGACAACGGTGCCGCGTGGACAACTGACCATGGTACGTACGGTGGTGCTGGGCGTTTTGGCCTTCAGTGCCCACTTGGCGCTGGCACAAGCGCCCGCCAACCGGGTCTATGTGTCGAGCGAAAAAGACAACAAGATTTATGTCTTTGATGCCCAGGGCGTCGCGCAATCCGCCATTGCGGTGTGCCAGCGTCCGCGCGACATGAAGTTCAACCGCACGGGCAGCCAGATTTATGTGGTGTGTGGCGACAGCAACCAGCTCGGTCTGGTGGACACCGCCAGCGGCAAGATGACCGGCACCGTGCCGCTGAGCGACAGCCCCGAAATGTTTGGCCTGAGCCCGGATGGCAAGGTCGCGTATGTCTCCAGCGAAGACGACAGCACGCTGGCCGCCTTTGACCTGCAAAGCAAGGCCAAGCTGTTCGAGGTCAAGACCGGTGGCGAGCCCGAAGGTGTGCTGATCACGCCCGATGGCAAGCAGGCCTATGTCACGTCCGAGGTGGCCAATGCAGTCCACCTGATTGATTTGGCGCAGCGAAAAATCATCAAGAACATCCGCGTCGGCAACCGCCCGCGCCGCTTTGCCCTGGCCGCCGAGGGCAAAGAGCTGTGGGTTACCAATGAACTGGGTTCCAGCGTCAGCATCCTCAGCACGCAAGACCAAAGCGTCAAGCACACCCTGTCATTCAAGGTCAAAGGCATGCGCGCCAGCGACATTACGCCAGTCGGCATGACACTGAGCCCGGACGGTAAAACGATGTGGGTCGGCCTGGGCCGTGCCAATCATGTGGCCGAGGTGGATGTGGCGACACGCGAGGTGCGGCGCAACATATTGGTCGGCAAGCGGGCCTGGGGCCTGACGATGCACCCGGACGGCAAGACGCTGTATGTGGCCAACGGCCTGTCGGACGACATGACCCTGATTGACACCGTGGCCGGCAAAGCGCTGCGCACGGTGGCCGTCGGCCGGGTGCCGCACAGCGTGCTGGTGCAACCTTGAGGACGGGGCCAGTGACCCCGGGTTGGCGGCTGGCCGTCTGTGCCTTGGGGCTGGCCTGCCTGGGCGCGCAGGCCGCCCTGGCCGCTGTGCCGGTCAGTGTGACCGTGGCCGTGATCTCGCTGGCGGATGATGCGCGTTATGCGCCCCGGCGGCTGGAGCGCGCCTACCCGGGCCATCCACAAGGTCGCCCGGGCGATGCGGCCCGGCTGGCGGCGGACGAGGCGAGCGTTGAGCTGCAGATGGCGGGCGTCGCGCTGAAAATCCGCGAGGTGATGCTGCCCGATCTGCAGGCCTTACCGAAGGCGCTGGCCGACCTGAAGGCGGCGCGGGTGCAACATGTGCTGGCAGATTTGCCTTTGCCAGCCCTGCGCCAGCTGGTGCAAACCGCGCCCTCCGCGTTGGGCGGTGCCATGATTTTCAACGCGGGGCTGGATGACGATGGCCTGCGCGGTGAGCAGTGCGCCGCCCACCTGTTGCACACCTACCCGAGCCAGCAAATGTTCAGCGATGCGCTGGCGCAGTACCTGGCGGCGCGCAGCTGGCGCAAGGTCTTGCTGCTGCAAGGCCCGCAACTGGACGACGTGTTGCAGGGCGCGGCCATGAACCGGTCGGCCAAGCGCTACGGCCTCAAGGTCATCCAAACCCGGCCCTTCAAACTCAGTGGCGACCCGCGTGAGCGTGACCTGTCCAACACCCGCCTGTTGACCGGCGACCGTGAGCACGAGGTGGTGCTGGTGATGGACAGCCAGGGCGAATTTGCCCGCACCTTGCCCTACGCCACCCAGTGGCCCCGGCCGGTGGCGGGGGCCAGCGGCCTGATGGCGCAGGTCTGGCACCCGCAGTGGGAGCGCAACGGCGGGCCGCAACTCTCGCGCCGCTTCCAGAAACTGGCCAAGCGACCGATGCAAGGCCATGACTGGGCCGCCTGGATGGCCGTCAAGGCGGTGGCCGCGGTGCTGGTGGACGAGCCCAAGGCCACCATCCCCCAGCAACTCAAACGCTTGCGCAGCGGTGCGGTAGGGGTCGATGGTTTCAAGGGGCCGCGCTTGTCGTTTCGGTCGTGGGACGGGCAGCTGCGCCAGCCGCTGTTTTTAGGCCACGGTGACGGCGTGGTGGGCCTGGCCCCGCTCGACGGTGTGCTGCACCCGACCGAGGTGCTCGACACCCTGGGCATGGATGAGAAGGAGTCGGCATGCAAACAGCGTCCCTGAGCCCGGCACGGCTGCCGCACCTGGCGCGCGCCCTGCGCGCGGTGGTAGGCCGTGAAATCAACAAGTTCATGCGCCAGCCCTCGCGGCTGGCCTCGGCGCTGGTGCGTCCGCTGCTGTGGTTTGTGGTGTTTTCAGCCGGGTTTCACAACGTGTTTGGCGTCTCCATCGTGCCGCCGTATGAGACCTATGTGGAATATCAGGTCTACATGGTGCCGGGCTTGCTGGCGATGGTGGCCTTGTTCAACGGCATGCAAAGCTCGCTCTCCATGGTGTACGACCGCGAAATGGGCGTCATGCGTTTGCTGCTGACCGCGCCCCTGCCGCGCGGCTGGTTGCTGGCCTTCAAGCTGCTGGCTGGCACCTGTTTGTCAATGTTGCAAATGGCGGTGTTCTTGCTGATTGCGCTGGCGTTTGGCGTCACGATGGACTGGCTGCATGTGCCTTTGCTGGTGTTGGCGATGGCCTGCGGCGCCACGCTGCTGGCAGCGTTGGGCCTGATGTTGTCGGTCTACATCAAGCAGCTGGAGAACTTTGCCGGCACCATGAATTTTGTGATTTTTCCGATGTTCTTCATCAGCCCGGCGCTGTACCCGTTGTGGAAGCTGGAAGAGTCGGGCGCCTGGTGGCTGTTGATTCTGGCGCAGTGGAACCCCTTCACCCATGTGGTGGAGATGCTGCGGTTTGCCATGTACGGCCAGGTCAACGGCTTGTCCTGGGGCGTGGTGCTGGCCGGGTCTGCGGTGTTTTTTGGCCTGGCCTGGTGGGGTTATGACCCCCAACGCGGCTGGATCAAACAACGCGGCGCCGCCTGACGCTTCAGGCCGGGCGTCGGGGTAAAAAGAAGGAGACAAGCACATGGATGCCAGGAGCGAAGAAACGATGACTCACCCCGCGCTGCCCGGGCGCCGTGCGGCCCTGCTGAAAGTCGGCGGCGTGCTGGCGGCCGTGCTGGGCGCGCCCGCGTCATGGGCAGCGCCCGACCCCACTGGCGGCGATCCGCTGGGCTCCATGCAGTGGCCGTCCTTGCGCCAGCAGTACCTGGGCAAGGCGCCGATGCACTTCAGTTCGCAGGTGGTGCTCAAAGGCCCGGCCTTTGCCGAAGACGCCATGAGCGTGCCGTTGTTGCTGGATGCCCGCGCCCTGAGTGACACTGGCGGCGGCATTGAGCGCATCTTGGTGGTGGTGGACCGCAACCCGGTGCGCGAGGTGCTGAACTTTGAGCCGCTGCTGGCGCTGCCGATGCTGGCGTTTCGCATCCGCATGGAGCAAGCCTCGCCGGTACGGGCTATGGTCAAAACCCGTGATGGGCAGTGGCATGTGGGCGGCACCTGGGTGCAGGCCGCCGGCGGCGGCTGCACGGTGGCCGGGGTCACCCGCACCGATGGTTCGTGGAGCCGCACCCTGAACCAGGTGCAGGCCCGGTTTTTCACCAACCTGATTGACAACAGCCAGCGCCTGCGGGTGCGCATCATGCACCCGATGGACACGGGTCTGGTGGCGGGCATCCCGGCGTTTTATATTGAAAAACTGCAGCTGCTGGACCAAACGGACCGGGTCTGGTGGCGCCTGGCCCTGCACGAGCCGGTGTCCGAAAACCCCTTGCTGACCTTTGAGCTGCCCGTGCGTCCCGCCGGGGTGTTGCGCCTGGTGGGCCGGGACAACAATGGCAACCTGATCAACATCGAGGTGATGTCATGAGGCGCCGCCTGACCGCTCCGCTCAGTGCGCTGCTCATGGCCTGCGCGGCGGCGTGGGCGGGGCCCGCACCCGACATGGCCCGGCTGGACTACGCCTTGCAGGCGCGTCAGATTGCGCCCCAGACCTGGGTGCTGGAAGGCGCGGTAGAAGACTTCAACCGCACCAACGGCTGCAACATCATCAACACCGGCTTTATCGCCACTGGCGCGGGGGTGGTGGTGGTCAACACCGGCCCGTCGCGTCTCTATGGCGAGCAGCAGCGCCGGGCGATTGCCCGGGTCACCCGCGAGCCGGTGCTGCGGGTGCTGAACCTGAACCTGCACCCCGACTATTTCTTTGGCAACCAGGCCTGGGCCGATCGCCCGGTCGAAGCTCTGAGCGGCAGCCAGGCGGGCATGCAGGCCGAAGGCGCCAACTACGCCACCAACCTGTACCGCCTGTGTGGCGACTGGATGACGGGCACCGAGTCAACGCCGGCGCGCCAGACGGTGGCACCACAAAATCTGACCCTCGGTTCGCACCAGCTGGAGATCCTGCGCCTGGACGGCCACACCGGCGACGACATGGTGCTGGTGGACCACAGCACCGGCGTGATGTTTGCGGGCGGACTGGTGTTTGCCGACCGCGTGCCGACCACGCCGCACGCCGACGTCACGCGCTGGTTGCACAGCCTGGACCAGCTGGAGGCCTTGCTGGATCGCCTGCCGGGCTACGTGGTGATCCCCAGCCATGGGCCGGTGCACCGCGACCGCCGCGGCCTTGCGCAGACCCGCGACTGGCTGCAATGGGTGACGGCCTTGATGACGATGAGCGCTCGCCAGGGCCGTGACCTGAGCGAGGTGCTGCAGACCCAGCTGCCCGAGCGCTTCAAAAGCTGGGCCGCGCAACCGGCTGAATTTCACCGCACGCTGACGCAGTGGTACCCGCGCTTCGAGGCGCAATCCCTGGTGGAACAGTCGCCGGGCAAGTGATTCATTTCTGAACAATGTCCCATCCTGACGCTGCCTGGCGGGGAACACTTGTGCAAAACGGACGCCGGCCAAGTGCTGGTTGAGGCGAAAAAAAGAGCGTGGTAAGGGTTTTGACGCTTGGCACAAAACTTGCCATTTCAAGACCATGAGCCCTGGCCGGAACGGTCAGCGGGTTCATCACCCTTGGCGCCCGGAACGTCGGGGTGGCGATCAACTTACCAAAAATCCAGGAGACTACAACGTGAAACGAACACTCATCAGCATCCTTGTCATGGCCGCCACGGCCCATGTTGGCGCGCAAGTGACCACCGAAATGATCAACAACGACGCGGCCAGCACCAATGACGTGTTGAGCTCCGGCTTGGGCACCCAGGGCCAGCGGCATTCGACGTTGTCGGACGTCAACGCCAAAACCATTGCGCGCCTGGTGCCTGCCTGGTCCATGTCTTTCGGTGGTGAAAAGCAACGCGGCCAACAGTCGCAGCCGCTGGTTCACAACGGCAAGATGTTTGTCACGGCCTCCTACTCGCGCATCTACGCACTGGACGCCAAAACCGGCCAGAAGCTGTGGAAATACGAGCACCGCTTGCCCGAAGGCATCATGCCCTGCTGCGACGTGATCAACCGTGGCGCCGCGTTGTTTGGCAACCTGGTGTTCTTCGGCACGCTCGATGCCCAGATCGTCGCCCTGGACCAGACCACCGGTAAAGTGGTGTGGCGTGAAAAGATTGACGACTACAGCGCAGGCTACAGCTACACCGCCGCGCCGCTGATCGCCGATGGCCTGTTGCTGACCGGTTTGTCGGGTGGCGAATTTGGTGTCGTGGGCCGCGTGGAAGCGCGTGACCCCCTGACCGGCAAACTGGTCTGGTCCCGCCCCACGGTGGAAGGCCACATGGGCTTCCTGAACGGCAAGGAAAACGGCATCACCGGTACCACCAACGCTACCTGGCCGGGCGAGACCTGGAAAACCGGCGGCGCGACCCCCTGGATGGGCGGCACCTACGACGCCAAGACCGGCCTGGCCTACTTTGGCACCGGCAACCCCGGCCCCTGGAACAGCCATGTGCGCAAGGGCGACAACCTGTACTCCACCTCCACCCTGGCGCTGGATGTGAAGACCGGCAAGATCGTCTGGCATTACCAGGGCACGCCCAACGACGGTTGGGACTTTGACGGCACCAATGAGTTTGTGACCTTTGATATGGACGGCAAACGCATGGGCGGCAAGGCTGACCGCAATGGCTTCTTCTACGTGATCGACGCGACCACCGGCAAGTTGAACAACGCCTTCCCCTTCGTCAAGAAGATCACCTGGGCCTCCAGCATCGACCTGAAAACCGGTCGTCCCAACTTCATTGAAGACAACCGCCCTGGCGACCCGACCGCCACAGGCGATGGCAACAAAGGTAAATCCGTCTTTGCCGCACCGGCGTTCCTGGGTGGCAAAAACCAGATGCCGATGGCTTTCAGCCCCAAGACCGGCCTGTTCTACGTGCCCACCAACGAATGGGGCATGGAGATCTGGAACGAACCCATCACCTACAAAAAAGGCGCTGCCTACCTGGGTGCGGGTTTCACGATCAAGCCTTTGTTTGAAGACCACATTGGCTCGTTGCGCGCCATCAATCCTAAAACCGGCAAGGTCGAGTGGGAAGTCAAGAACACCGCGCCACTGTGGGGTGGTGTCATGACCACCGGTGACCTCGTGTTCTGGGGGACACCTGAAGGCTTCCTGAAAGCCGCTGATGCCAAGACCGGCAAAGTGGTGTGGCAGTTCCAGACCGGCTCCGGCATTGTGGCGCCCCCGATCACCTGGAAAGAAAACGGCGAGCAGTACATCAGCGTGGTGTCGGGTTGGGGCGGTGCCGTGCCTTTGTGGGGTGGCGAAGTGGCCAAGAAAGTCAACATGCTGGAGCAGGGCGGCTCTGTCTGGACCTTCAAGCTGGTGAAGTAAACCCCGTTGAACCCGACGTGCGCCACCAGCGCAGGTCGGGTTCGATTTTTCTGCAAACCAACCCAGCCGTTGTACCTAAGTTGTCTACACCATGAAAACACATCTCATTCTGCCGACCCTGGCCCTGGGGATTTTTTGCAGCACCGCGGCCGTTGCCGGCGACGATATAACGGACCTGGTTCGTGCCAGCGGTTGTCTGTCGTGCCACTCCGTCACTGAAAAAATAGTCGGCCCGGCCTTTCAGTCCGTCAGCGCCAAGTACGCGCAGGACAAAGATGCCGTTGACATGCTGACGCAGAGCATCAAGAACGGTCAACGGGGCAAATGGGGCCGCATTCCTATGCCCGCCCACCCCAGCCTCAGCGCCGCTGAGTTAAAGCAACTGGCCACTTGGGTGATGTCGCACAAGCCCTGAATTATTGTGGGGCGCATGATGCGTCCTGCCCCCGATTTTTTTGTCAACACCAGAGGTCCACCACCATGAATCGTCGCCCTTTAATGGCATGCCTGACCGGCCTGCTGATGCTCACGTCTGTTACTGCCATGGCGCAGCAGTCCGCGGATGATGCCGCCAAAAAAATAGCCAGCGGTGCCGGCTGTTTCACCTGCCACACCCTGAAGCACCAGGACGCCAAAGATGCCGGCTTGCCGGTTGGCCCGGCCTGGGAAGATGTCGCGGCGCTCTACAAGGGCAAGCCAGGCGCGGCTGATTTTCTGACCCGCATCGTGCTCGAAGGCTCCAA
>CAJAFJ010000763.1 GCA_903938955.1 uncultured beta proteobacterium
ATGGCACCGTCAAGGTCTGGCATGCGCTGGTAGTGAAATCGCCCACCGGCAGCACCGTCGCCACGGCGGCCGATGCCGTGAGCGCGGCCCAGTTTCAGGAAATGGCACTCACCGCCTTCGTCCAGGACATGGAGGTCTGGAACCACAAGGCACCCTGCCTCAACGGCTTGTTCATCCCCAGCGATGGTCCCTTCATGAAAGCACGCGTCTGGCTGAAGCAGTTCTACAACCCGCGGGCAAAAAAGAACGAGTACCTGGAGCAATGCGAAGGGATCTACGTGCCCAAGGGTATCCCGGCGTACACGCAGGGCCAATAACACCCCAGCTTGGCACGTAAATCATGCGCAACCGCGCATGATTTTCTGGTCTGGGTGCAAGGCAAGGCACTGGCACCGGCCCTGCGGGTCGCGCCAGAAGCTCAGGGGCGGCTGTGTGTCACTTGGGTCAGCAAAAACACCGAGCCGTTCACTTCCAGCAAACGTGTCAGCGCGTCGGGCAGTTGATCATGCACGGCGCGGCTACCAAAAGCCTGCGCCACCTCATCCACGCACGCAAACCACCATTCGACGATGACATCGAACTCATAACCGGGCGGGGGCGTGTCAACCACCTCATTGACCACCACGCGACCTGCGCAGCCCAACGGCCCCTGAACCAGCGCACGCGCCGGGTTGGCAGCTGACCAAGCCAGGTAAAAATCATCGGCAGCAAGACCTGCCCGGCGACGCAGAAAACCATACAACACCACCGCGCTGCGTGGTTGGTCGCGCAGCACATGTTCGCGGCACACCAGTGAGAAATGACGCACGTAGGTGGAGAAGACACGCGGCTCGTCCGGGCGCATCACCGCCAGGGTTTCCGGATCGCTCCAGATGGCAGCGGCCGACTCGCGGTCGCTCAGCACCAGCAGATTGACCCCGTCGTAGGTCTGATCGGTTCCGGCCAGCCCGGCGGGCTCCAGCACGAGCGAACACTGCGCCACACTTTTGACGCGGGTCGCCACGTTTTTGCACTGGCGACCCAGCGTCGAGTGCTCGCGCCAGGCTTGTGGGAAGTCTTCAGCGCGCAATTGTGGATTGCGTCGCGCGAGATAAATCATTTTCCAAACGGGGTCTGTCATGGCGATCTCTTTCGGTAAATAAGGTTATTCAATGATGGGCCGCGTCATAAGCGCCTGGGTAGGCCGGCAATACACGTGCAAAGGCATACATACCCGGCGCCAGCATGGCGACCATGCAGGCCAGCGCGTAACGCAAGCCATCGCCGGGCATGGTCATGCTCAACAGATCACTCAACCAGCCGGTAAAGATGGGGCCGACGCCATTGCCCACAATGGCACCGGCCAGCATCACCATGGCACTGGCGGTGGCCCGACGCTGCCCCGGCACCACCAGGCTCAGCGCGGCGTAGGTTGGAGCGACCCACCAGACAATAAAGAAGGCAAAGGTCACGACCAGCGCCGCCGCCGGGACAATGGCTCCCGCTGGCAGCATCAAATAAGCCAGACCACAAGGCAAGGCAACACCCATGCCGATCAGCGGAACGCCTTGCTGCCAGCGCTTGTCGCGCCGCGTCAGGCGATCCGTCAACGCCCCCGAAAACAGGCCGCCGAACACGGATACCAGTGCGGCCGAACCAGAGATCCAGCCAGCGTTCTGCAGTGACAAACCATGTCGGCGCACCAGCAACGCGGTGTTCCATGAGCCAAAGGAGTAGCCCGCCAGCAGGGCACAGGCCGCGCCAATGATCAACCACCGCGTCACCGGCGTATTCCAGATCTCGCGCACCGCACCGCGAGGTACGTTTTGGTACGCATCGGTATGCGGAGCGACGGCCTGCGCCATGGCGCGTAACGGCTCACGCACGGTGAAGCGCAGCAACAGCGCCAGCATGATCACGCTCATGCCAACCAGACCCATGGCGACGCGCCAGCCGTAATGCTGGGCCAGCCAGCCCCCCAGCACCATCGCCAGCAAGGCACCAATACTGCCGCCGGTGCCAAACACGCTCATCACCCGGGAACGTTGATTGGCGGGATACAGGTCAGCCAGCATGGCCATCGACGCCGGTCCTCCGCCAGCATCGCTGATGGCGCCCCCTGCACGTGACACCAACAATGTCCAGAAGCCCGTCGAGGCGGCACCCGCGGCGCCAAGCAGGCCACCCAGGCCACGGCACCAGACAATGATGCGGCGGCGCTCGCTCCGGTC
Source organism: uncultured beta proteobacterium (assembly GCA_903938955.1). The sequence goes on from CAJAFJ010000763.1 coordinate 2,211, forward strand.
CGCCAGACGTCCCATAGGAATTCCCAGAACCGCAAAGGTCAACGCAAAGCCCAATCCCGTGATCAAGCCGATCTGCAGGTCCGAGAGATTGAACTCTTGCTTGACCGGCTGAATCAGCACGGCCAGGATCTGGCGATCCATGAAGGCCAGCGCCGCCAAGGCGGTCAGCAACGTCAGGGTATAGCGGGGGCGGGAAATAACAGGGCCGCTGCCTGCAGGGGGGGGGTGATCACTCATCAATCCATCTTCGTGCCTGTGCCGCGCTGGGGCATCGTCCGCTCAGACGATGCCCATGAAATCTGTCATCAGGCCGTGGTGGAGCCCCCGTTGAGGGCGATGACCTGGCCACTCATCCAGCTGGCTTCGTTGGAGACCAGGTAGGCCACCGCTGCACCTACATCTTCGGGCGTACCAGCCCCCGACCGACCTCATGCGGCGTAGTTGGACAGGCCCATGGGCATACCGCAGCGCCAGGATTCGGAACTGATGATGACGATGCGGCCAAAACCACGCTCACACATGCCACCAACCAGCAGCCGCGTAAAGCCCACAATAGCGCGCAGGTTCAGGTCCAGCTGACGCTCAATATCGTCGTCAGCCAAATCCTTGAACTGGCGCAATGGCAACATACTTCACACAGACGAGATTCAAGTCAGCGCCATGGGGTCGCATCGGTCACGCACGTCGGCGCGCGCACCCACACCAAGGGCACGCTGTGGCGAACACACGGATAAGTTACTGCGTGAATTGGGTTTGGATCAACAAGTCATCGCCAGCGTGCGTCCGGCACTGCTGCGACTTATTCGCGTGTTCCGAGCCAAGCCACGCTATTGAGAAATAAACGAACCAGTTCAGTCTGACGGCGCACACCGGTCTTGGAAAAAATGGATCGCAGGTGCGCACGGGACGTGTTGCGCCGCACATTCAAGGCATCGGACGCTTCATCCAGCGACAGCCCGTTAGCGAGCTGAATGGCCAGCGCGGTCTCGGCGGGAGTGAGCTGAAACAGCTGCTGCGTCAGACGAATCGGTGGCTGCGACTTGCCTTCGGTATCGCGCACAAACTCCGCCACGCTGGGGCGCTGCTTGCCTTCGGTCCACTGGTCGGACGAGATGCTCTGGACCACCAGACCCCAACTGAGCTGCCCCGAAGGCCGACTGATGGACAAGGCATCGGTCAGCGACATCTTGGCTGATTTCGGGTGGGACTGTGCATCGCGCACCAGCCGTTGCAAGCTTTTATTTTCGTTAGGGTAGGATGCCTCCAGCTTGCCGCTCACGATGCGCAAGCCATCTTTCATATCAAGAAGCGCCGTCGCTGCCGGGTTGCATTCG
>CAJAFJ010000764.1 GCA_903938955.1 uncultured beta proteobacterium
ACCGGGTGGTTGGCGCCATGGTGACCAAACTTCATTTTGAAGGTTTTAGCCCCACTGGCCAACGCCATGATCTGGTGACCCAGACAAATACCAAAGGTAGGGATGCCGGTTTCAATCAACTCGGCGACAGCGGCAATGGCATAGTCGCACGGCTGGGGATCGCCCGGGCCGTTGCTCAAAAAGAGTCCATCAGGATTGAGCTTGAGCACCTCGGCAGCAGGGGTCTGTGCAGGCACCACCGTAACGCGGCAACCGCGCTCAGCCAGCATGCGCAGGATGTTGAACTTGACACCAAAGTCATAGGCCACCACATGGAACTTGGGCGCCGTCTGCTCACCATAACCAGGCTTGCCACCCAGCTGAGGATGGGCCAATTGCCATTCCGTCTGCGTCCACTCGTAAGCCGCCTTGGTCGACACGACTTTGGCCAAATCAGTCCCTGCCATGCTGGGCGCCGCTTGCGCCAGCGCCAGCGCCTTGTCGATAGCGGCTTGGGTGATGGATTCACCCGCAGCCAGCGCCAGAATACAACCGTTTTGCGCACCCTGGGTACGCAGGTGGCGGGTAAGTTGACGGGTATCAAGATTGGCAATGGCGACCGTATGTTGTTGCACCAAATACTCGGGCAGCGTCATGTTGGCGCGGAAGTTGGACATCACCAGCGGCACGTCCTTGACGATCAGGCCGGCGGCGTGAACCTTGGCAGCTTCGACATCCTGGGCGTTAACGCCATAGTTGCCAATGTGCGGGTAAGTGAGTGTGACGATTTGCTGGCAATAACTCGGGTCTGTGAGAATTTCCTGGTAGCCGGTCATGGCGGTGTTGAACACCACCTCACCAACCGTGGAGCCTGGGGCTCCGATGGAATTTCCTACAAACACCGTGCCGTCTGCGAGCGCCAGTATGGCGGGGGGGAATGATCCCTGTAAAGACAAAAGCACTGGGTTCTCCGGAAGGGTTTTCGGGTACGCCCAGTTGCGCTCAAGAGACCACTCTTGGCATGCGACATGAAGGGGATTGGCTTGAGACAGCGCTAGGCGTACGGGGTGCCGATAAAGCCCCTGATTATAGCCGAGGGCAAACCCTGAACGCGCGTGCTACAACGCCGCCGAGGCACTGGCGTGCAGGCAAATAGCGGCAGCCACCGCCACATTCAACGATTCTTCCCCACCCGGCTGGGCAATGCGAACATGCAACTGGGCGAGGGCTTCAAGCTCGGCACAGACGCCCTGCCCTTCGTGCCCAAGCGCCCAGGCACAAGGCATGGGCAACTCTTTATTCTGTAACGCTTTGTGCAAAAACGAACCCCGATGCGAGCTGGTGACCAAAATCGGCACCGCCAGTTGGGCCACATCCGCGAGTTCAGGCCCCTCGACCAGTTTCAAACCCCAATGCGCGCCCATGCCCGCACGCAGCACTTTGGGACTCCACAGCGCGGCCGTCCCCTTGAGGGCGATGATCTGTTTGAAACCAAAAGCCGACGCGCTGCGCAAAATGGAGCCGACGTTGCCAGCATCCTGCACCCGATCCAGAATGATGGAGGCCAAGTGCGGCTGTACTTCGGTCACGGTGGGCAAGTCGAACACAAAACCCATGCTGGCGGGCGACTCCAGGCCACTGATATCGTGAAACATGGCATCAGACATGACGATATTTTTAACCGCCGCCTGCACCCATTCCACAGGTGCTTTGGGCCAAAATGACTCAGCATAGACACCGATAGCGGGTTTCACCCCTCGCACCAGGGCGGCACGGCACAGGTGGTCGCCTTCGGCCCAGAAACGGGCCTGCTTACGGTAAGCCGTGTTGTCTTGCGCCAGACGACGCAGGTCTTTTAAAAACGGGTTGTCACGCGAGGTGATATGTTGAACTTGCGGCATCGTCATCACAGGACCTCCGTAACCGGACGGAAGGTTTTGCGATGCTGCGGGCATGCGCCATGTTCACGCAAAGCCGCCAGATGCTGCGCCGTGCCATAACCTTTGTGTTGGGCAAAGCCGTATTGCGGAAACTGCTGGTCATACTCGGCACACCAGCGATCACGGTGCACCTTGGCCAGAATGCTGGCCGCTGAAATCGCGGGCACCAGTGCATCGCCTTTGACAATCGCCTCGGCCCGGATCGTCAGCACGGGCAATCGATTGCCATCGACCAACACCAGCTTGGGCTGAAGACGCAGCCCCTCCACCGCGCGCCGCATGGCCAGCATTGTGGCTTGCAGGATGTTCAACTGCTCAATTTCTTCCACACTGGCCTCGGCAATGGAACAGCACAGGGCTTTGGCGCGGATTTCATCAAACAATTTTTCACGGCGCAGGGCGGCAAGTACCTTTGAGTCAGCCAGGCCCTTGATTGGATTCAAGTCATCCAGAATTACGGCGGCGGCAATCACCGGCCCGGCCAAGGGGCCGCGGCCAGCCTCATCCACGCCGGCCGTCAGGCCGGAAATATCCCAGTTGAGGACGGCTTGCTTTGTGGCGGCGTGCCGCAGGGCGGCTTGTTCAGCCTTGGAGTACTTGCTGGATGGCATGGGCGGCTAATTGAGGGGTGTCGCGCTGCAACTCAGCGTGCAAGGCGGTAAATGTTTGTTCGAGGGCCGCTATTTTCTCAGGTGCAATCGCTTTGGCATCCAGCCAACTCAAGACCGCATCGGCCAAGGCTTTCGCGCTCGCCGCGTCCTGCAGCAACTCGGGCACCACAAAATCACGGCAAAGGATATTGGGCAATCCCACCCAGGGCTGCAGTTTTTTTCGCCGCATGATCTGCCATGACAGCCAACCCATGCGGTAAGCAATCACCATCGGGCGCTTGAACAAGGCCGCCTCCAGCGTGGCGGTGCCGCTGGCAATCAGCGTCACATCGCAGGCGGCCAACACCGTGTGGGACTGGCCCTCAATGATCTGAAAATTATTTGACAGTCCACTGGCACGGGCGGCCTTTTCGATCTCGGCCTTCAGGCTGGGGATGGCGGGCACGACGAACTTGACAGCGGGCCGCGATGTCTGCACCCGCACAGCCGCCTCAAAGAACCTTAAAGCCAAATGTCGAATTTCAGATTTCCGGCTACCCGGCAGGATGGCGACGACCAGGTCTTCTGGTTCGAGCCCCAGCTTTGCTCGTGCTTGCGCCCGGTCAGGCACCATGGGAATGACGTTGGCCAGCGGGTGGCCCACATAGGTGGCCTGAATACCGTGCTGCGCCAGCAAGGCCGGCTCAAACGGAAAAATGCACAGCACATGGTCCACGCTGCGACGGATTTTTTCAACCCGTTCAGGGCGCCAGGCCCACACCGAGGGTGAAACGAAATGAACCGTCTTGATGCCTTGCGCTTTGAGGGCGGCCTCTAGGTCCAGGTTGAAATCAGGCGCATCCACACCGATAAAAACATCGGGACGTTGCTGCAGCAAGCGGGTTTTGAGTTGCTCGCGAATGCCGACGATTTCGCGGTAGCGTCGCAGCACCTCCCAACCGTAGCCGTGGACTGACAATTTATCGTGCGGCCACCAAGCCTCAAAGCCGCGCCGGGCCATCTGCGGCCCGCCGATACCGGCAGCGCTCATGTCCGTCCAACGCCCGTGCAGACCGTCCAGCAGCAAACCCGCGAGCAAGTCGCCCGAGGCTTCGCCCGCCACCATGCCGACTTTCATCTCAGCGAACGATGCCGCGTTGGGGCGATGACTGCTCTAAAAATGAGAGCATCATTTCAACATCAGGTGCAGATTCAGGCGTTTTATCAACCAGCTCAGCAATGCGTTCCCGGGCTACCTGAAGTGTCAGATCATCCCGGTACAGTGCCTTGTGCATGGCTTTGACAGCAGACACCCGTTCAGGCGAAAAACCACGGCGGCGCAGGCCTTCGAAGTTCATGGAACGCGCCTGCGCCGGCTGGCCCTGGCACATGACAAACGGCGGCAGATCGGCAAACAGCAGCGTACACATCGCGGTCATGCTGTGGGCACCAATTTTCACAAACTGATGGACCACCGTGAAACCGCCCAAAATCGCCCAGTCGCCGACATGCACATGCCCCGCCAATTGGGAATTATTGGCAAAAATGGTGTTGTTACCCACCACGCAATCATGCGCAAGATGCACATAGGCCATCAGCCAGTTGTCATCCCCCACCTGGGTTACGCCGGTATCCCCAGGCGAGCCAATGTTGAAAGTGCAAAACTCACGGATGACATTGCGGTCACCGATGATCAGTTCGCACGGTTCACCGGCATATTTCTTGTCTTGCGGAATAGCGCCCAGCGAGTTGAACTGGAAAATACGGTTGTCACGCCCGATGGTAGTGTGACCTTCGATCACGCAATGCGGGCCGATGGTGGTGCCTGCGCCCACTTTGACATGGGGACCGATCAGGGTGTACGGGCCGACCGTGACCGAACTGTCGAGTTGGGCGGCGGGATCAACAATGGCGGTGGGGTGAATCGCGCTCACACGCCACCTCTTACTTGATGGCGCGCATGGCGCAAGTCAACTCGGCTTCGACCGCGAGTTCTTCACCCACCAGCGCACGACCCTTGAACTTGAAAATACCGGCTTTATTGCGCAACAATTCAACCTCAAGAATCAGCTGATCGCCTGGCTCCACCGGACGTTTGAAACGAGCGCCATCAATACCGGCAAAGTAATAAACCATTTCGTCACTGGGCGAGGTGCCTAATGCGTCAAACGCCAGCAAGGCAGCGGCTTGCGCCAGGGCTTCGAGCATCAGCACGCCCGGCATCACGGGACGGTGCGGAAAGTGGCCAACGAAAAACGGCTCATTGATGGTGACGTTTTTCAAGGCCTTGATCGTTTTTCCCTTGTCAATTTCCAGCACGCGGTCGACCAGCAGAAACGGGTAACGGTGAGGCAGTTGCTTGAGAATTTGGTGAATGTCCATCATGATTTTTATTGTCAACGTATTAATGATTGGGGAATAAAACTTGCCGCATCGTGACGCAGGAAACTGCGCCACGCGGGTTCAAGTTTTGAGTTTAGCTTCCAGCGCCCGAATTCGGTCGCGCAAACTGTGAAGCTGCTTTAATGAGGCTGCGTTTTTTTCCCAGGCGGCATTCTCGTCGATCGGAAACATGCCGGTGTAATGCCCAGGCTTGGCAATGGAGCGTGTCACCACCGTGGCGGCCGAAATGTTCACACCCTCCGCCAGCGAAAGATGGCCCAGCACCACCGCGCCGCCGCCAATCGTGCAGTGGGCACCGATGGTTGCGCTGCCCGCCACACCAACACAACCCGCCATCGCCGTGTGCTGGCCGACCTGCACGTTATGACCAATCTGAATCAGGTTGTCGAGCTTCACGCCGTCTTCAATCACCGTGTCTTGCAAAGCACCGCGATCAATACAGGTATTGGCCCCGATTTCAACATCGTTGCCAATGCGAACCGCCCCCAGTTGCTCGATCTTTTCCCATGCACCGGCATTCGGTGCAAAACCAAAGCCATCAGCCCCGATGACAACACCGGAATGCAGTAGACAGCGCTCGCCCACCACACAATGCTCACCGACCGTGACTCTCGATTTCAGTTCTGTATCCGCGCCAATATGGGCACCCTGCTCAACCACACACAAGGCGCCGATGCGGGCCAGCGGATGAATAAAAGCAGTGGGATCAATCACGGCACTGGGATGAATCCGGGGCTGCGTGGCCCGCGGAAGGTTCTTTTTCCAGAGTTGCGTGACCCGGGCGAAATACAGATATGGCTGATCAGACACGATGCAGGCACCACGCAGCCTGGCGGCAGCTTCCATCTGCGGGCTCACGATGACGCAAGCCGCAGAGGACGACGCCAGCTGACTCTGGTACTTGGGGTGACTGAGAAAACTTAAATGCTGAGGGCTTGCCGTTTCAAGCGGCGCCAGCCCCTCAATTGCGCAGGCAGCATCGCCATGCAATACCCCGCCGAGGCGCTCAACAATAAAACCGAGACTTAAGCTCACACGTTGCCAACCTGAAGGGTATTTATTTAACGCTGCCGGAATTCAAAACCTTGAT
>CAJAFJ010000765.1 GCA_903938955.1 uncultured beta proteobacterium
GAAGATGCCGGTGATGGACGGCATGGAAGCCACCCGGTGCTTTCGCGCTACCGAGCAGGGACGGCGCACGCCCATTGTGGCCATGACGGCGAATGCCATGCAGGGCGACCGTGAGCGGTGCATCGCCGTCGGTATGGATGACTACATCTCCAAGCCGATTGAAGTGGCCGAGTTGCAGCGTTTGTTGAATCAGTACATTCCAGGCCGCAGCGTAGAGTCGGTTGAACCGGTGAAGGTTGAATTGCCTGCTGCAGAGCCCGCCGCAGGGCTCGTTTCAGGCTTTGACTATGACCTGGCATTGAGCCTGGCCGATCAGGAAGTGGTGGGCATCATTGCCGATATTTTTCTGGAGCAATGGCCGCTGGATAAACAAAAAATGCAACAGGCTTTGCGGGAGGGCGATTTGAAAATCATGCTGCATACCTCTCATGCCATGAAGGGCACTTTGGCCATGTTTGGTGCCAAACCGGCATCGGAACTGGCTTACGCCATAGAGCAATTGGCGTCGCAAGGCGGGTCGGTCGGTTTGTCTGAATTGCTGGCCGCCATGCAGATTGAGGTCGATTATCTGGTGACCGCCTTGCATCGATCCGGTGTGTGACCGTTGAAATTCCATCCGGTCATTTCTTTCATGCAAAATCAGAGCAAGAAAATTTCCCTGTATGGGTTGAACCCGATATGACACATCAAGTTTTAATTGTTGACGATACGGAAATCAACCTCATTCTTTTCGGTGCGTTGGTCCGAAAACTTGACAATTGCGTGCCTAAAACGTTTCTTTCGTCCACAGAAGGTCTGGCTTGGGCTCAGGCCAATGATCCCGATTTGATCATCGTGGACTACATGATGCCGGAGCTTGACGGCATCGAGTTTATTCGGCTGCTGCGCGAAACGCCTGGCAAAGAAGGGGTGCCGATTTTGATGATCACCGCCAACGACCAGAAGCAGGTTCGTTACCGGGCACTGGAAGTCGGGGCCACTGATTTTCTGACCAAGCCCGTCGATAAGGTCGAGTTTTTGGCGCGTGCCAACAATATGCTGATGCTGAGCGATGTGCGGAAAAAGCTGGCGGATCGGGCCGCCTGGCTGGCCGAAGAGGTTCACAAAGCGACCGATGAAATTCTGCAGCGCGAGCGTGAAACGGTCATTCGCCTGTCCAAGGCTGCCGAGTACCGCGACCCTGAAACAGGCGCGCATATTTTGCGTATGGCCCATTACTCCGAGTTGATTGCCAAAGGCATGGGGCTGTCCGCTGCCGATCAGCGGCTGTTGCTGGAAGCAGCGCCGATGCACGATATTGGCAAGGTGGGTATTGCCGATGGCATTTTGCTCAAGCCGGGCAGGCTCACGCCAGAAGAGATGGAAATCATGAAGCAGCACGCCATGATTGGTTATGACATTCTCAAGGGAAGTTCGTCCAAGGTATTGCAAGCGGGTGCCGATATTGCGCGCGCCCACCATGAAAAGTTTGACGGTACCGGTTATCCCCAGGCGCTGAAAGGGCTCGAAATTCCTGTCTTCAGTCGTATCGTGGCGGTGGCTGATGTGTTTGATGCACTGACATCCGAGCGGCCCTATAAGAAGGCGTGGTCAATGGCGCAGGCGATTGATTACATCAAAGTCAATGCGGGAACCCACTTCGATCCCGCCTGTACCGAAGCCTTCTTTGATCAATGGGCTACGGTCCTCGAAATTCGGGATCGATTCACAGACGTTGAATGATTCCTTGGCGGGGCCCGTTTCAGCGTAATACCAGCACCGGAACGTGCGAGTGGGTCAGCACTTGCTGGGTTTCGCTGCCCAGTAGCAGGCGTTTGATGCCCCGGCGGCCATGAGAGGCCATAACGATCAAATCACATTTATGTTTTTTGGCTGCGGCAATCACGGCGTCGGACACAAAATCAGACTTGACGGTGAGAGCGGTTGCCACCACGCCTTTGGCCAATGCAGCATCTTTCACGGCGTCCACCACGGCCTGACCTTCTTCGGCCCATTGTTTTTCGACCCGACTCACCTCTGCAGCCTGCAATGCCAAGCCACCTTCGAAGTAACTTTGCGGGTAACGTGGAATCACTTTCAAGGCGATCAACTCGGCGTTGGCCAGTGCCGCTAGATCAATCGCACTGGTGACCGCTTTTTTCGACAAGGTTGAGCCGTCGGTGGCGACCAGAATTCGTTGGTACATGAAGGGCTCCAATTTTTTTGCTTAGGTCATCAGAATACGCCAGTCGTCCCAAATTGTCCTGATTTTCGTCAAGTAAACTGCGTGGCTTGACGGGCACCCTTTATACCTAATGACCAATCCTTTTCCCACAGCCTTTGTTGATGGGCCACAAGAGCTGTTAAACCCGGGTGAAAGCGCGCCCGCTGCTGCGTCTGAGGCGGGTGCTTCACTAGAGGTATTGCGTATCCTAGACGATCCGCTGGAGTGGGCGGCATTCAGCCGACCTGACCCCAAAAGCATGGGCTGCTGGGAGTCCAATCTGTTGATTGAAGGCATGCACTGCGCCGCCTGTGCGCTCACCATTGAAGACGCCTTGTTGCGTGTTCCCGGCGTACAAAAGGCGGAGGTGGGTGCCGGTAGCCATCGCGCACGGGTGGTCTGGTCTTCTGACGCGGTTCTGCCTTCGGCCTGGATGCAAGCGGTTCAAGCGGCGGGTTACCGGGCCGTGCCCGCCAATGATTCGTTTGCCCGTGATCGTCGCAAAAGTGAGTCGCGCAAGGCCATCTGGCGTTTGTCTGTGGCGGGGCTTTGCATGATGCAGGTCATGATGTATGCCTATCCGGCTTATGTGGCGAAGCCGGGTGATTTGACGGGCGAAATGGAGCAGTTGCTGCGTTGGGCCTCCTGGGTGCTGACGCTGCCCGTGATTTTGTTTTCTTGCGGTCCCTTTTTCAGCAATGCGTGGCGCGATGTGTTGCAGCGTCGCGTGAGCATGGATTTGCCCGTGGCTTTGGGGATGTTGATCACCTTCGTGGTCAGCAGCGTGGGCACGTTTGATCCGCTGGGCACCTTCGGTCGTGAAGTGTATTTTGACTCGCTCACCATGTTTGTGTTTTTCCTGCTCGCTGGCCGCTGGCTTGAGTTGCGCTTGCGTGACCGAACCGCAGGCGCACTCGAAGCGCTGATGAACCGACTGCCAGACAGTGTGCTGCGGTTGGTCCCAGACGGCGCTTATGAGCGCGTACCGGTCCGCCGCTTGCTGCCGGGTGACGTCATCCGTATCTTGCCCGGTGAGACCTTTCCGGCAGACGCCGTGGTGCTGCAAGGCGACACGATGGTGGATGAAGCCTTGCTGACCGGCGAGTCGCGCCCGGTCTCGCGGGGCGTAGGCAGCACGGTTATTGCCGGGAGCCATAACCTGAGCACCGTGGTTCAGGCTCGCGTTGAGCAGGTCGGAGATGACACCCGGTTTGCCCAGATTGTGGCGCTGATGGAAAGTGCCTCAATCACCAAACCCCCCTTGGCTCGGTTGGCGGACCGTATTGCCAAACCGTTCCTGATTGCGGTGCTGGTGGCGGCGACTTTGGCCTGTGCTTTTTGGTGGGGGCGAGATCCGCAGCATGCGTTGATGGTGGCGGTGGCGGTCTTGATCGTGACCTGTCCTTGTGCCTTGTCGCTGGCGAC
>CAJAFJ010000766.1 GCA_903938955.1 uncultured beta proteobacterium
CGCGTGACTGCCGTGCATGGCCAGCACTTCGCGCAGCAATAGCGGTAGATCCATCAAGGCGAGGTTGAATTCCATGCGGCCCGCTTCGATCTTGGCCAGATCGAGCACATCGGTGACCAGCGTCAGGAGGTGCTCGCCGCTGGCGCGAATAGTTTGTGCGTATTCAATTTGCGCCGGGTCTTTTAAATCCATTTCAAGCAGTTCGGCAAAACCCAGAATGCCGTTCAGCGGTGTGCGCAATTCGTGCGACATATTGGCCAGGAATTCGCTTTTCATGCGGTTGGCTTCTTCGGCTGAACTGCGCGCTTCTTCCAGTCGGCCAAACGAGGTTTGCACTTCGCTGGCCATGTGGTTGAAGGACTTGGCCAGGTCCGCCATTTCGTCTTGTCCGTGTACCGGCAGCCGGTGCGCCAAATCACCTTCCTGGAAGTGGCGAATGCCACGACTCATTTCAGTGATACGCCGGGTCAGGGCGCTGGCCATCCAGATGGCGATCGCGATCACCAGCACAATCATCACCAGCGTGGACACGGTCAGGCCAAAGGCGGTGCTGCCCAGGCGCTGCACGATGGAGCTTTGCAGGCTCTCGCGCTCCTGTTTGAGCTTGCTGTCAGCGGTGGCGATCAAGGCATCGATGCGCTTGCCCGACTCGGTCGCGGCCTTGTGAAAATCATCGACATTGGCGCCAATCGTCACAAAGCCAAAGCCGCGTTTGGTCGCGCCATACTGACCGGTGAAATAGGGAATGGCGGCGGCCGTGGTGAGCTTTTCCAGCCCTGAAAAAAAGATCGCGAACGAGCCCGAGCCACCGTGTTCGGTGAGCGCGTTCCAACCGTGGCATTGCGGGGAGAAGTTGAGGTAGCGACAGTCCAGCGCCACACTGCCGGAGGCGCCTGATTCTGGCGCGGGCTTGCGTTTGAGCGACTGGTCCTGAAATGCCGGCAGGCTGGGCTGGTACTCATGCCAGGGCTTGCCGCTGGCCTGCCAGTGGGCCCACAGCTCCGTGTCCATCCACGGCGCCGCCTGCTGGCCGGTTTGCGGGTCGTACCCGACGATGAAGTAGTCGCGTGGATGCGAGATGGCGCGGCTATGCTGGTCCCACATGAAGGCGTAGTTGCCGGAGGCCGGGTCGGTGATGGGCGCAAACCGGTCGGGGGTGGGCCGCACCTTGTTGCTGAACGCCATCAGGTGCGCATGGTCCAGCGCCAGCGTCACATAGCCGGTGATGCGACCGCCTTTTTCAACCGGGGTGGCCCAGCGCACAATGCCGCGAAAGTGCTGGCCGACCGGGTTTTCCAGCCCGGCGTAACCCGACTGCTCCGGCGTGAAGGGCTTTTTCAAGGCTTCGGCCCGGGCCGGGGTGTAAGGGCCGATCCACTGCGCCGCCACGTAAGGGCCAATCACTTCGGAGACATAAATCTCCCCGACTTTCAGCTTTTTGAGGGCGGGCCAATAGCGCTCAGCCTTCACAAAGGTGTTTTCACGGCGACTGACATCGCGCAGTCCGGGCGGCAGCAGGCCGCCTTGCTGGGCCTTGACTTTCTCCATGCCGCTGGTGTCGATGTAGCTGATTTCAAGAAACAGCGGGTGCGGCTGCGGGGTGCCGTAGTTTTCCGGCAGACGGGTGTGAAAGTCTTTGGCGTTGTCGGGCAAGGGCGGGCGCACCGGGTTTTCGGCCGAGAACGCTTGCGTGGGCATCCAGCCCTTGCCGTCGGCGGTGGGAATGTACTTGCCGTGTTCGAACAGTTCGCGCGTCTGACCGGTGAGAAAACGCTGGTAAACCGCCTCTGACGGTTCCAGGCGGGCGGCTTGCAGGATATTTTTGTCGCGGTCGTACAGGAAATCGGCTACTTGGCGCGCCAGGTCGGTGGTGAGGGATTCGATGGCTTCGCGTGAACGCTCGTCGAGGGCGCGTACCGCGTCGTCATTGGCGGTCTTGCCGGTTTGCTGCTGCGATAAGCGCATGGCGTCGGCCATTTGCAGGGCCCGTGACGATACGCCCTCACCCAAGCCCTGGGCCGCCTGCCAGGCAAACCAGGCCAGCAATAACAGCGGGACCACCTTGATGGCGACGAAGATGACGATCAGCTTGGTGCGGATGCCCATGCGATCAAAGAATTCAGATGTTTTTGTCACAGTTTGTATCGACGTTTTTTATGGCTAATGTAGCGCACGACGGGCTGGTCAAAAACTTGAATTACGGGGCCGGCTGATGCATCCGCCGGCCGCCGCTGCAGCGCTCTATGCCGCTCAGGTCGCACCGCGACTGAACATCGCTGAAACCGGCCTCGGTCAGCAAACTTCGCACCGCTGGCGCCTGGTCGTAGCCGTGCTCCAGCAACAGCCAGGCGCCCGGTTGCAGGCAGCGTGGCGCTTGCTGAATGATCTGGCGCAAGTCGTCCAGGCCATCAGCGCCACTGGCCAGCGCCTGCAGCGGCTCATGGGTGAGGGCGGCCAGATGCGCGTCTTGGGCGGCAATGTAGGGCGGGTTGGAGACGATGACACCATATTTGACCTGCACGCCAGTCAGCCACGAGCCTTGGCTGAAGCGCACGTCCAACCGGAGGCGCCGGGCATTGGCCGCGGCCACGGCAAGCGCGTCGTCGCTGAAGTCAATGGCGCTGACCTGCAGATCCGGTCGCGTGTGTTTAAGTGCCAACGCGATGGCGCCGCTGCCGGTGCCCAAGTCGAGAACGCTTTGGTCGAGCTTCGTTGGCGCCGACCGTGCGTCAGGCGGGGCGTTCAGTGCCAGGACTTCCAGCGCCCAGTCGACCAGCGTTTCGGTGTCGGGGCGCGGCACCAGCACGCGGGCGTCTACCTGCAAGTCGAGCCCATAAAACTCTTTGTGTCCGGTCAGGTAGGCCAACGGTTCGCCCTGCAGGCGCCGGGTGGCCAAGATGGCCAGCCGCTGCAGGGTCGGAACGTCGACCACATCCGTGTCGTGTGACAGCAGCCAGGCCCGGTGGTGGGCGGGCTGGTTCAAGACGTGCAATAGCAGCAGTTGGCTGTCCAGTCGGTCCAGCCCCTGCGCCCGCCAATGGGCGAGCGTGTGGGCGATGGTGGGCCAGGGCGTCAGGCTGTTCATCGAGATTAGCCGCCCGCCCCGACTTCCAGTGCAGCGAGTTGCTCGGCGGCTTCATAGGCCTGCAGCGCCTGCACCACGTCTTCCAGATCGCCCTCCATGATGTAGAGCAGCTTGTACAGCGTGAGGTTGATGCGGTGGTCGGTCAGGCGGCCCTGCGGGAAGTTGTAGGTGCGGATGCGGTCGCTGCGGTCGCCGCTGCCGACCAGGCTTTTGCGCTCGGCGGCGTCTTTGGCGGCACGCTCACTGCGGTCTTTTTCGTGGATGCGGGCGGTCAGCACTTTCAGCGCCTGCGCCTTGTTGCTGTGCTGGCTGCGCCCGTCCTGGCACTCGGCGACGATGCCGGTGGGAAGGTGGGTGATGCGCACCGCCGAGTCGGTCTTGTTGATGTGCTGGCCACCGGCACCGCTGGCGCGGTAGGTGTCGATGCGCAGGTCGGACGGGTTGATTTTGATGGCCTCGGCCTCATCCTGCTCCGCCAGCACGGCGATGGTGCAGGCGCTGGTGTGGATACGGCCTACTTTGGGCATGTGAACCTTTGGAAAACACGTGAAATACCATGCGCGGAAAGGTATTAGGAATCACCGTTTGAATGCCCAATCTATACTATAACCAGGCTAGTGATCTCGC
>CAJAFJ010000767.1 GCA_903938955.1 uncultured beta proteobacterium
CCGACCTTCATCAAAATGGATTTTGATGACGTGATGCAAGAGATGCGCGATGCGGGTTATGCCTTTGATTCGAGCTGGTTTGCGCCGCATTTTGAGTTCCGTTTTCCCGTTGTGGGCAGCATCCAGTCAGCCAGCATTGAGTTGACCCTGCGCAACGCGCTGGAACCCTGGCATGTGATGGGCGAAGAAGGTGCGCCAGGTGGCACGGCCCGTTATGTGGACTCGTCCCTGGAGCGCATGGAAGTGCGCGTGACCGGCATGAACGAAAGCCGCTACGTGGTGACCTGCAATGGCCAGGCTCTGCCGCTGCAATCGACCGGCACCACCGGTGAATTTGTGGCCGGTGTGCGCTACAAAGCCTGGAATCCACCCTCGGCATTGCACCCCAGCATTGGCATCCACACGCCACTGACGTTTGACATTGTCGATACCTGGATGAAGCGCTCACTGGGCGGCTGTCAGTACCATGTGGCACACCCAGGCGGCTTGAATCCTGACACCTTCCCGGTCAATGCCTATGAGGCGGAAAGCCGCCGCATGTCCCGCTTTGTGGCCATGGGGCATACCCCGGGTGTGATGAATGTGCCACCAGCCAGCATCAACGTGCCCGCCAGTCGCGAGTTTCCGTTTACCCGGGATTTGCGTCGCCAGTAACACCCCGTTGGGCCGCAAGGCCCAACTTACAGGCGTAAAAAAGCCGGATGAAAAGTTGACTTTTCATCCGGCTTTTTGTACTGTTGCGCGTCAGGAAACTGAAAACTTCACAATCGGTGCGCTGACATCGGCAAACGACGATCCGAGTGCAATTTCCCCCTCGCCATGCAAGACGCATTCTTCGCGTCGCAACAGCAAGTCGGAGCCGCCGCCTGAAAAACGCACCCAGCAGCCGTAGGAGCTGACATCCACCAACGTCACACTGCCATTGCGCCAGTCGATCCGGGCATGGGTGCGGGAGACACGTGGATCATTCACCACAAACCCGGCTTGACGCACCCGACCGATATGGATGGGCAACTCGAATGACTTGAAGGTTTTGCGGGACTCCATCCAGCTTAGCTCAATCTGACCGCCTAACACGTCAAAATGAGTGGGGTCCAAATGGGCGTCCAGGTCAGCCTGAACCGTTAGAAAATCCGAAGTTACATCGTCCTGCCATTCAACCTGGTAAACGTTGCACGGCTCGGCCCGCCCCCGAATGCTGATTGGCCCCAAAATACGAAAACGCACGCCATCGGCTTCATCGGCGCCATGCAGTGCGGCGCTGTTGGCCCATATTTGATGGGGCCCGGAAAGATCGCTGAGCCGAGCGGCCACGTTGACCGCATCACCGTAGCAGTCGCCGTCCACCATTTCAACGTCGCCGCTGGCAACGCCAATTTTGATCGGTATTTGCTTGTCAAGCGATATTAGCGCCATGCGCTTTTGATGCTCTCGTTGCATCTCAACGACGGCATCGATCGCGGTGGCATTGTCTTGAAACAAGGCCAGTACACCGTCTCCCAGCATTTTGATGACACGGCCGCCATGGGCCTCCACCACCGAGGCAATCCAGGTGGTTATTTTGGTCACCGCCGACGTGGCGCGGGCATTGCCCAAGGCTTCAAAAACACTTGTGCTGCCGAATAAATCGGTAAAGACGACAGTAGTGTGAAGACTCATTCCCTGCAGATTCCGTTTCTTGAACTAAGTGTCTAGTTTAGGTCAAATCACCGGGGTTTAATCGTGGCCCCAAAAGAGCAAGGCGTCACGCCCCTGCACCAACAAATCAGTTTTCGCCCCCACCGGCAAGAGCACTTTGGTCGCCACATGCCCATAGGGCAAGTTGTTCAGCACAGGGGGTTTGATCTGTGATCGCAACCAGTTCACCACCGTTTGCAGTTTGAAGCCCTTGTCGTGCGGCACCAGTTTGTAGTCCGTGAATTGGCCAAGAACAATCGCTTTTTGACGTCCCAGTACGCCCGCATTGAGCAACTGCGTAAGCATGCGCTCGATCCGATAGGGGTGCTCGCCCACGTCTTCCAAAAACAGAATGCCTCCTTTGATGTCTGGAAAATAAGGCGTGCCCAGCAGTGAGGTCAGCACGGTCAGGTTACCGCCCCACAGGGTGGCATTTTTGATGGAATAGTCTTCTTTGATCTCCGGTTTCAACGCGGCTTGAGTCGTTGCATCTTTTGCCACCGGTTCGCGGTTTTGACGCCAGCCCGCGCCCTCCCCTTGGCCGCTGAGCAGATCGTCAAAACAAGCCTCCATGATGTCGTCCGGCACCAAAGGCTCACCTTGACCGCCGTCATTCAGCCGATCTGGCTTGCCGCCAACCCCAAAACCCTCGCACAACGCCGGGCCAGCCCAGGTCACCGCACCGTTTTTTGCCAACACCGCACACTGAAACGCGGTGAAGTCACTGATGCCGACAAACAACATACCTTTGTCAACGGCTTTGGCCACGGCTTTGTAGTTGATGCCACCGAGAAGACGCGTCAGCCCGTAACCCCCGCGGGAGATCAAGGCCACATCGGCGCCGCTGGCCGCAGCCCGGTGAATGGCGGCCAGGCGTGTCTCATCGTCGCCGGCAAAGCGCAAATGGCTGCTGAGCGCGGAGTCATCAACCTCAACTTCATGCCCCAGCGTTTTGAGGCGTGCCACACCGCGTTTGAAAGCCGCCTTGTCACGCACAGCGCCGGAGGGCGAATAAATATAGATGTGTTTTTTCAAGGCTTTACTCGCATGTTTTCAGGAGATACAAAATCAGATGTTGTGCCGGTCAATTGCCCAGCCTTCTCGGCCTGTGCCGACAACGTCAAAAAGGCGCGCTGGGCAGCCCGGTGCCCGCGATCTGGAAACGGGGCTTGATAAGGTGCATCGGTCGGTTCGAAAGGCATATCCACGACACGCACTTCATCGCACCAGGGTTCGTTGCGCATGGCATCGATCAATCCGGCCAGACTGTTATTCAGCGGTACCAGTAACACGACGTGCTTCACATTCAAGCAGATAAGCCACTCCAGCAGGACTTGCCGGTGCCACGTTAGCGTATGAAACGTTTCTTTTTTGGGTTTGTCGCTCTTGCCAAAGCCCGGCAGATCAGGCACCAGCACGCGGTGTCCGGCGGCCAGCAGGTCGGTCACTGTTTCCCGGTAAAGATAACTCCAGGACAGGCTCCCGTGCAGGCAGACATAAGTCAAACGCGCCTCATGCGGCCCCTCATCCAGGTAATGCAGGCGAAGCCCGTTCAGACTGGGAAGATCACTGATGTAATGCGGCGGCCAGGCAAAGTCGGGCAAGTCAGTGAACCGGGCCTCTGGTGTTCTCAAGGCGTCATCGCGAACCGGGCTGCTGCTGACCCGAAGTTGTTTCCGTTTTTTTTTAAAAAAATCCTGCAGCACATGAGCACAAGCGTCCGCCAGCACCCCGCCCTGCACTTGGGTGTGGTGGTTGAGTTGGGGGTTGGCAAAAAGGTTGATGACTGACCCTGCTGCCCCCGTCTTGGGGTCGGTCGCGCCAAAAATCACACGTTTCAGGCGCGAGTGCAGCATGGCCCCGGCACACATGGCGCAGGGCTCCAGTGTGACAAACAACTCGCAGTCGTCCAACCGGTAATTGCCCAAGGCCACTGCCGCCGCACGCAACGCCACAATTTCAGCATGCGCCGTCGGGTCATGACCTTCAATCGGGGCGTTGCGCCCTGAGGCGATGAGCACGCCGTTTTTAAGCACCACCGCGCCAACAGGGACTTCGCCCGCTTGCGCGGCGTCACCCGCCAGCGTCAAGGCGAGCTGCATGGCTTGCGCGTCGGTCATGCGGCTAGGGCGCCAGCTTTTTCAGGCTTGGCTTATTCCCACTCAATCGTAGCTGGTGGTTTGCTGCTCACGTCATAAGTAACGCGGTTGATACCACGGACTTCATTGATGATGCGGCTGGAGACTTTCTTGAGCAGCGCATAAGGCAGTTCGGCCCAGTCTGCGGTCATGAAGTCGCTGGTTTGCACGGCACGCAAGGCCACGACGTAGTCGTAAGTACGGCCATCACCCATCACGCCCACGCTCTTGACCGGCAAGAATACGGTGAACGCCTGGCTGGTCAGGTCGTACCAGCTCTTGCCTGTTTCTTCATCTTTGAAGTTGTGCAACTCTTCGATAAAAATGGCATCCGCCAAGCGCAGCAAGTCGGCGTATTCCTTCTTGACTTCACCCAGAATCCGCACACCCAGGCCAGGGCCGGGGAAGGGATGACGGTAAACCATGTTGTACGGCAGGCCCAACGCCACGCCCAGTTCGCGGACTTCGTCCTTGAACAATTCGCGCAATGGCTCCAGCAATTTGAGGCCCAACTGCTCCGGCAGGCCGCCGACATTGTGGTGGCTCTTGATGACCACGGCTTTTTTGGACTTGCCAGCGCCAGACTCAATCACGTCAGGGTAAATCGTGCCTTGTGCCAGCCAGGCGACATGGCGTGACTGGTCGTTCTTGAGCTTGCCAGCTTCACTTTTGAAGACTTCAACAAATTCGCGACCAATGATCTTGCGCTTGGCTTCCGGCTCGCTCACGCCCGCCAGATGCCCCAAAAATTGGTCAGCGGCGTCGACACGAATCACTTTGGCGTGTAACTTACCAACAAACATATC
>CAJAFJ010000768.1 GCA_903938955.1 uncultured beta proteobacterium
AACGTGATGATGGGCCAGCCCACCAAAAAGCCGATGGAGTAGATCAGGCCGTCATAGCCAGAGGCCATGACCGCAGCGGAAATACCCAGGAAAGAAGCCGCCGACATGTAGTCGCCCGCAATGGCCAAGCCATTCTGGAAGCCGGTGATGCCGCCACCGCCGGTGTAGAAGTCAGCAGCGGATTTGGTCTTGGAAGCCGCCCATTTGGTAATGAACAGGGTGCCCACCACAAACGCGGTAAACATGCCGATCGCCACCCAGTTGGTGGGTTGTTTTTCGACTTGCCCCATGTCGGCGCCGGCGGCCATGGCCAGACCGGTCGCCATCAACGCCAGCAGCGCGATAAAGATTGATTTTGTCATTTTCATTTGGAGACGTCCTTCAGGATGGCTGCAGTGAGGTCGTCATATTCGCTGTTGGCACGGCGCACGTAAATGGCCGTGATCAGGATGGTGAAAATGATGACGCCCATGCCGATGGGAACACCCACCGAGGTCACGCCATCACCTATACGCTGGGCAAGAAAAGGCTTGTTGAACGCAATGAGCGCGATGTAGCCAAAGTACACAACCAGCATCAACCAGGTCAATGCCCAGCCGAAACCGCCGCGTTTCTTTTGAAGTTCCAAGTACTTCGGGTGTTTTTGGATTTTGTCGACCACCGGATCAATCATGTGGGCTCCTCAAGTTAAATTACAAAATATCAAGAATTGTGCTCTCAGTACACAGCTTTGATCTTGCAAAAAAGGGCTGACCAAGTGCTTACGTAGCAGGGGGGGGATTACCCTTGGTGTGCGTGGCAAATGGCGCATTGTCAAGATGACCTTGCGGCGCTGATTGGCTGTTGAACTGCCTAGAATGTCTGGCCCCCACAGGAAAGACATCACCCCATGCCACACGGTCTCATCCGCATTCGCGGCGCACGCCAGCACAACCTCAAAAACATTGACCTCGATATTCGCACCGGCGAGCTGACGGTGGTCACCGGGCCGAGTGGCTCGGGCAAGTCGAGTCTGGTGTTTGACACGCTGTACGCCGAAGGCCAGCGGCGCTATGTGGAGACTTTTTCGGCCTATGCCCGGCAGTTTCTCGACCGTATGGACAAACCGGCGGTGGACAAGGTGGAGGGCGTGCCGCCCGCGATTGCGATTGACCAGACCAACCCAGTGCGTTCGTCGCGCTCCACGGTCGGCACCATGACCGAGCTGAATGACCACCTGAAGCTCTTGTTTGCCCGCGCCGGTCAGTTGTTTGACCGTGACACGGCGGCACCGGTGCGCCACGATTCGGCCGAAACCATTTACGCGCAGTTGGTGGAGCGGGTGGGGCAGAGCGATGTCCGGCTGGCGATCACTTTTGCTGTCGAGTTGCCTGCCAGCACCACGCCCGAGGAGATTGAGCAGTGGCTGTCGGTCAGTGGGTTTACCAAGGTGCAGGCGCAGCGCGAGGTGGCCAGCGTCGGGGCGAGCAGCGCGCCGGTCAGTCCCAAGAAGGGCAAGGCGGCGGTGGCCAGTCCGGAAACGCGTCTGGTGCTGGATGTCGTGGCGGACCGGTTTCGGTTGGCCAGTGTGGAGCGCGCGCGCGTGCTGGAGGCGATTGAAGTGGCGCTTAAGCATGGCAGCGGGCGCTTGAATGTGTATGTGCTGGATGAGGTGCCAGTCGTCTGGGGCTTTTCCACCGGCCTGCATTGTCCGGAAAGCGATGTGCGTTATGCCGACCCGATTGCGTCGGCGTTTTCGTTTAACTCGGCCGTGGGGGCGTGTGACACCTGCCGCGGTTTTGGTCGGGTGATTGGGGTCGATTACGGGCTGGTGATTCCCAATGACAAGCTGACGTTGCGCAGCGGCGCCATCAAGCCGATGCAAACCCCGGCCTGGCAGGACGCGCAGGATGATTTGATGCGCCATGCCGAGGCGGCCGGCATTCCTCGTGACACGCCCTGGAACAAGTTGACGCCTGAGCAGCAGTATTGGGTGATCAATGGTTCGCCCAACTGGAATGGCAAGTGGAATCAGCATTGGTTTGGCGTCAAGCGCTTTTTTGAGTATCTGGAGACCAAGTCTTACAAGATGCACATTCGGGTGTTGCTGTCCAAGTACCGCAGTTACACCACGTGTCCGTCGTGTGTTGGCGCGCGGTTGAAGACCGAGAGTTTGTTGTGGCGCATGGGGGGTAAGGCAGAGGCTGATTTGGTGTTGGACCCGGCCAAGCGGTTTATGCCTGTTGGTGTCAAGTGGTCGCGGGATCAGTTGGAAGCGTTGCCGGGGCTGTGTTTGCATGACTTGATGTTGTTGCCGTTGGATCGGTTGCGGCGTTTCTTTGATGCGTTGCAGGGGGGGCTGGTGCTGGGGGCCGGGTCGGACGGCATGGGGTCGCCGGGCGCCTCAGACGCAAGCTCAACATCGTTGCCCGGCGACCCCATACCGCCCAACCCTGCGGGGTCTTCGGTGGTACGTTCGCAGGCGGATTTGAAGACGCTCACGCTTTTGTTTGAGGAAATCTCCACCCGTCTTAAATACCTGTGTGATGTCGGCATTGGTTACCTGACGCTGGATCGGCAGAGTCGTACGCTGTCTGGCGGTGAGGTGCAGCGGATTAACCTCACCACCGCTTTGGGCACTTCGCTGGTCAATACGCTGTTTGTGCTGGATGAGCCCAGTATTGGGCTGCATCCGCGGGATATGCATCGCATTATTTTGGCGATGCAGCGGCTGCGCGACGCGGGGAATACGCTGGTGGTGGTGGAGCACGACCCTGCCGTCATGCTGGCGGCGGATCGCATGATTGACATGGGGCCGGGGCCGGGTGAGCGGGGCGGGCAGATTGTGTTTGACGGCTCCACGGCGGACCTGCGCCATGCGGATACGTTGACGGGCGCTTACCTGGGCGGGCGCAAGCAGGTGGGCATGGGCTTCAAGCGGTTGGTGGACGCTAGTACGCCGCGTCTCATATTAGAAGGCGCGTGCGACCACAACCTGAAAAACGTCACGGTGGAGTTCCCGTTGCAGCGGCTGGTGTGCGTCACCGGGGTCAGCGGTTCCGGCAAATCGACCCTGATTCAGGACATCTTGGCGCCCGCTTTGTTGCGCCACTTTGGCAAAGCCACCGAGACGCCCGGCGCGCATGCGCGTCTGCTGGGCGCCGAGCAGCTCAGCGATGTGGTGTTTGTCGATCAGTCGCCGATTGGCAAGACGGCGCGCTCCAACCCGGCCAGCTATGTCGGCGCGTGGGACGCGATTCGCGAGATTTTTGCCACCGCGCCGATGTCGCGCGAGCGCAGTTACACCGCCTCCAAATTCAGCTTCAACAACGGCGATGGCCGCTGCCCCACCTGTGGCGGCTCAG
Source organism: uncultured beta proteobacterium (assembly GCA_903938955.1). The sequence continues at coordinate 3,345 of CAJAFJ010000768.1, forward strand.
GCTTTGAGCACGTCGAGATGCAGTTTTTGAGCGACGTCTACCTGCGCTGCCCGGATTGCGATGGCAAACGCTACCGTCCCGAGATTTTGGAGGTGACGATAGAACGATCCCTCTTCGTTTCCGTGAACGGTGCAGCGGAATGGGGGTCAGATCCCAATTCGGACAAAGGCAAGCGGGTTGGTCCAACCCGATCTAACGATTTGGGCTCTGACCCCCATTCAGCGGGTTCGAAAAGCCGAGTCCCCGCATCGAATGAAAACAGCACAGCAACCACGCGCCACCTCAACGTCGCCGACGTCCTGAACCTCACCGTCAGCGAAGCCTGCGTGTTGTTCGCGGCCGACCGCGATGTGATTCGCGCCCTCCAGCCCATCATCGATGTCGGTCTGGAGTACGTCAAGCTGGGGCAGCCGGTGCCCACGCTGTCCGGCGGCGAGGCGCAGCGTCTCAAGCTGGCAGGCTTCCTGGCCGAGGCGGCCAAGAGCACCACCGCCAGCCGGCAGGCCACCGCCAAGCGCGGCACTTTGTTCATGTTTGATGAGCCCACTACCGGTTTGCACTTTGATGACATCGCCAAGCTGATGCGCGCCATGCGCAAGTTGCTGGATGCGGGACATTCGCTGATCGTGATTGAGCACAACCTGGATGTGATTCGGGCCAGTGACTGGTTGATTGATCTGGGGCCGGAAGGGGGTGATGCGGGAGGCTCGGTGGTGGCTTTTGGGTCGCCGGACGATGTGCGTCAGCACCTGACTTCGCATACCGGACGGGCTTTGCGTGATTACGTTGAGGCTTTGGGTGGTGTTCATGCTGTTCATGAAATGCCCATGGGTTACTTGTTGCGCGCTGAGGCTGGGGCGCTGCCGGGCGCCTCAGACGCAAGCTCAACATCGTTGCCCGGCGGCACCCCAGCCTCAGCGGACCGTTCTTTGCTTGCGGCTGCGGGATTTAATAGGGGTCAGATTCCAATTGTTTTGGCTGATGCGGCGGCGAAGGGTGTTGTGCTGGCGGCTGAAAACTCCATTCAGATTGTTAATGCGCGTGAGCACAATTTGAAGTCGCTCAGTGTCAATATTCCGCGGGGCAAGTTCACAGTCGTTACGGGTGTTTCTGGCTCGGGTAAGTCGACGTTGGCGTTTGACATTCTGTTTAACGAGGGGCAGCGGCGGTATCTGGAGTCGCTGAATGCTTATGCGCGGTCTATCGTGCAGCCGGCGGGGCGGCCGGAGGTGGATGCGGTGTATGGCATTCCGCCGACGGTCGCGATTGAGCAGCGGCTGTCTCGCGGTGGGCGCAAGTCCACCGTGGGCACCACGACGGAGGTCTGGCACTTTTTGCGGCTGCTGTACGTCAAGTTGGGCACGCAGCATTGCATTCACGACGGCACCGCCGTGGCGCCGCAAACGCCGGACAGCATTGCGGCGCAGTTGCTGAAAACGTTTCGGGGTCAGCATATTGGCCTGCTGGCGCCGCTGGTGATGAACCGCAAAGGCGTTTACACCGAGTTGGCGGATTGGGCGCGGCCGCGTGGGTTTACGCATTTGCGGGTCGATGGCAACTTTTTGCCGACCACCAACTTTCCGCGCATTGACCGTTTCAAGGAGCACACGATTGAGCTGCCGGTGATGAGTCTGGACGTGAAGCCGGAGAACGAAGCCCTGCTGCGCAAGGTGCTGGCCGATGCGCTGGTGCATGGCAAGGGTGTTGTGCATGTGTTGAGTCATCTTGATGGGCTGCAAGAGTTGATGCTGGCCGGTACGCCCACCGCCGGGCTGGGCACGTTGAGCGCGTTTTCTACCAAGCGCGCCTGCCCGGTGTGCAGCACCAGTTATGCCGAGCTGGACCCACGTTTGTTCTCGTACAACAGCAAGCATGGCTGGTGTCCGGACTGCGTCGGCACGGGCGTCAAGCTGACCAAGGAGCAGCGTCAGGTGTTTGATGATTCGGTGAAGGATGATGACAACAAGGGCCGTGAGCAGACGTTTGCCGAGCCGGATGTGGAAGACCTTGTCGATGCCGCCTGCCCGAGTTGTCAGGGCACGCGGCTGAACGCCACGGCTCGTGCTGTGCGGTTTGGAGCGGGTATGGAGACCATGGGCGAGGGCGTTAATGGTCTGGCGGGTCTGTCCGTTGGTACGCCGCTGAGCGCGCGCGCGAAGGGTAAAGGGGCTAAGGCATTGGCCGATGTGGCTGGATCGTTGGCGGGCACGCTGGCTGGGGGTTGGGCGATCACCGAGTTGGCGCGCATGAGCGTGACCGATATTCGTCAGTGGGTTGAGGCGCTGCAGCGCCTGGGTCGCATGAGTCAGCGTGAAACTGATATTGCACGCGATCTGGTGCCGGAGATCAGGAGCCGGCTGGAGTTTTTGGAGCAGGTTGGCTTGGGTTATCTGACGCTGGACCGGGGTGCGCCGACGTTGAGCGGCGGTGAGGCGCAGCGTATTCGGTTGGCCGCCCAGTTGGGCAGCAATTTGCAGGGCGTATGTTATGTGCTGGATGAGCCCACCATTGGTCTGCATGCGCGGGACAACCAGATTTTGCTGGGCGCCTTGCAGTCTTTGAGCGACAAGGGCAATACGCTGGTGGTGGTGGAGCATGAC
>CAJAFJ010000769.1 GCA_903938955.1 uncultured beta proteobacterium
GCCTCCTTCAGGCGTTCCAGCCGCTCGCGTAACTGGCCGGGATCCAGCAGCACGACAACAGGTGCCGTCGTCGGCTTGGAACTGATGGCGAGGTGGTCGATATCCCGCATCACATCTTGCAGCAATAGCTGCATGGTGTCCAGCGCAGCCGCCGTGGGGGGATGGCCCTGCTTGAGCTCGGCGTCAATGTCGGCCACGGCGCCAAACAAGGCCATCGCGCCGATGTTGCCGATGACGCCCTTGAGTGCGTGGCAATAATCTTCGGCCTGCTGCAGCCCCTGATCGGTCGCCAAGCGCTGTAATTCGGTCGCGGCCTGGGCGTAGTGTTCACGAAAACGGCGCAATTGCCGACGATAAGCCTCGACCTTGCCGCCGATGCGCCGAACCCCTTCGCGCGCGTCGAGACTGGACAGCGCCAGCAGTTCGGGCGGAATATGGGCAGCCGGTGGGGCGGGCACTTTGACGCCGACCCGGTGTGCAGGCACGTGAACCCACTTGGCCAGAACCTGCATCAAGCGGTCGGGGGCAACGGGCTTGGTGATGTGGTCGTTCATGCCGGACGCCCGGCTTCTTTCAGCGTCCTGCGCCATCGCCAGCGCGGTCATGGCAATGATTGGCAGCGAGGCGAAACGCGCGCCACCAGGGCTGGCGGCCAGCGCGCGGATGCGCCGCGCCGCCTCCAGGCCATCCATGACCGGCATCTGGATGTCCATCAGCACGGCATCAAAATCACGGCGCTGCACCCGCTCGACCGCCTCTTGACCATTGACGGCCTCATCGACCTCCATCCCCTCGCTGCGCAGCAGCTCCGTGGCGAATTCGCGGTTGATGTCATTGTCTTCAACCAGCAGCAAGTGCGCACCGGCCAGCTGACCGCGGGTGCTTGGATCGGGCGTGGCTGGGTGCGTGCGCTCGGTGGTGCCCAGAATGCGGCCACGACCGAGGACCGACAGGATGGCGTCCAGCAAGGTCGAGGGGGAGACCGGTTTGACCAGAAAACCATCGACGCCCGCTTGCTCGGCCAGCCGGATCACATCTTCGCGACCGTAGGCGGTAACCATCACCACCTTGGGCTGACGGGTGATGCCGGGGTCGTCATGGATGCGCCGGGTCGCCTCGTCACCGTTCATGCCCGGCATGCGCCAGTCCATCAGCACCAGATCAAAAGGTTGGTCGATAGCCCCCTGGAGCGCCGTGAGTGCGGCCGGACCGCTCGACGCCGCGCTGGCATCCATGTGCAAATAGCGCAGCATCTCGGTCATGATTTCACGCGACACATCGTTGTCGTCGACCACCAGCACACGAATGCCTTTGAGCAGCGGCCCGGCCTGCTCGACCTGCTCCCGCTGTCGTCTCTGACTACTGTGCTGTGCGATTTTTAACTGGACTGTGAAGCAGATCGTGGTGCCCTTGCCCGGCTGCGAGTCCTCGACCCAGATGCGCCCGCCCATCAATTCCACCAGGTTTTTGCTGATCGCCAGACCCAGCCCGGTCCCCCCGAAGCGACGTGTGGTGGACTGGTCGGCCTGGGTGAATTTCTCAAAAAGTTTGTCCTGAATCTCCGGCGCCATGCCGATGCCACTGTCGCGCACATAGGCTTGCAAGGTCAGGTCCGTCCCGCTGGCCGTGAGGCAGCGAAAGCCCAGTTCGATCTGGCCCTGTTCGGTGAATTTAACGGCGTTGCCGCACAGGTTCAGCAAGACCTGTCCCAGGCGCAGTGGGTCGCCGACCAGAATCGGGGGAATCGCCGCATCGTAGCGAATCAGGAATTCAAGGCCTTTGTGCTCGGATTGGTAACCGATGGCGTCGGTCAATTGCTCCAGCACGGCGTCCAGGCCAAACTCGGTGCTTTCAATTTCAAGCTTGCCGGCCTCGATCTTCGAAAAATCCAAGATGTCGTTGATGATGCCGAGTAGCGAATGCGCGGCGCCCTGCGCCTTGGCCAGGTAGTTGTGCTGGCTCGGGGTCAGATCACTTTTGAGCGCCAGGTAGAGCATGCCCAGCACGGCATTCATCGGCGTGCGGATCTCGTGGCTCATGTTGGCCAGAAACTCCGACTTGGCGTGCGTAGCTTCTTCCGCCACTTCTTTGGCTTGCTGCAGCTCCTGGGTGCGCGCGGCAACGATTTCTTCCAGATTCTGATTCAGTGCATTCAGCGCCTGCAACGAGTCAAATAGCTGCGCCCGACTTTCGTTGAATGCCTCGACCAGTTCGCCCAGCTCGTCCCGATAGGGGTAGTTGATTTTCTTGACCGGCGCATGGCTGGGCTGGAACCGCCAGTTTTTGACGGCGCTGGCCACGTCGGTCACGCTTTTGGACAAGCGAAAGCGGATGGTCCACAAAAAAATTAGCCACAACGCGCTGGTGACAATGATCGAATTGAGCAACACCACCAAGACGCCGTACTTGGTGCGATCCCAGGCCACGTCACGGTTGGAATACATTTTCAGCTGACCGATCAAACGACTTTCACCGCGCGGTGAGTGGTAGGTGAGCGGCACCACGGTCTGTTTGAATGCAGTCGAAAAAATACCGTTCACCTCGCTGGACGAGGCGGGTACGCCACCGTCAGTCAACAGAATTTCCCGCGTGGCGGACTCGATCTGTACCCCCGTGACGATGGCATTTTGCCGAACGCCACGCACGATGGCGGCCAGCTGCGGCGAATCCAACTCCCACACCGCATTGGTCACACTGGGGGCAATCGTGCGCCCCAGGGAGGTCAGATCGTTGTCGATGTCATGGCTGACGCTGACGTACTGCATGGCAAGTTGCACCCCGGTCATGCTGAGCGCAATCAGCAAATACCACGGCAACATGCTGTACAGCAACCGCCGGGACAGTGTCTGGGTTGCAAACATTTAACGCCACCACCAACGGGTATCAGGCTCAGGGGTATCAGCGGGCAAGATCGGGTTGGCAAGGCGAATGACCTGGCGTTTCTCTTTCGCCAGCATGGCAATCTCGGCCGCATGGTAGGTGGCAAACAGCTTGCGAAACGAGCCGTCGGCCAGCGCAGCGTTCAGTCCGCGTTCGATCCGCTGCGCCAGGGCTGTGTTCTCCTTGCTGACCCAGAAATATACCGGGTACGGAAAAAACAAAGCTTTGCTCTGCTCCACCGCCAACTGCGGGTAACGTTGCTTGCGCTCATCGAGTTCGCGCTGCGCTTCGTTCAAACCGCGCGGGAAAGCATCGAAGCGCTCAGCCACCAGCATGCCGAACAGGTTTTCATAACTGGAGGAGGTTTCGACCGTAAAGCCATTGGCACGCATGATGGGCAGGTCGGCCCATTGGCTGTTGAGGCCGAAGGTCAATTGCTGGCGCAGCGCCTGCTCGTCCATGCGTGCAATGCGTGCCTGGTCAGCAGCGCGAATCACGAACACCCGAAAGCCCACAATGCCGCGCAGGATGTCGATCTTGATGGGCCGCATCCGGGACTCACGTTCCACATTGGTGCCCAGGGCGATCACGTCGATCGACCCCGATTGCAGCAACTGCATGCCGCGATTCTGGGTGATGTCTTCCGCGTAAGGCGTCAGCCGAAAGGGCTCACTGGCTACAGAGGTGTGCGAGAGCGCCAACTCCAGCAGTTTCCAGCGGTATTCGTAGATCGGGCCAACCGGAAAATAGCGAATCGTGGTTTCGCCAGCGACCCCGGGCCGGGAAAAACAAGACAACACACAGGCAAGCACCGCAATGACCACTGGCCAAACGCGGCGGCTTTCAACTTCGAGCCCTCTTGTCTTCATTCTTGAGTTCCCCTGACATTGAACCGTGACTCAGGGAGAGGTGGCGCCATGCTGCTCGGCAGATCTCCGATTTTTAAAAGTGTACCGCACAGGATGCCGCCGCGGTGCATCAAAATGGGCGGCTGAACAGGGGCCTGCGTCACAATCAAAGTATGGAATCATCAATTTTATCGGTGCAGGGCTTGCACAAACACTATGGCGACAGCACGGTGGTCGATGACCTGTCGTTCCACATCGCGCCGGGTGAATGCCTCGGGGCCATTGGCCCCAACGGCGCCGGCAAAACCACCACCATCCGCATGTGCCTGGGCCTGTCCGTGCCCGACGCGGGCCGCATCACCGCCTTTGGCCTGCAAATGCCGCGTGATGCGCTGGCCATCAAGGCCCAGCTCGGCGTGGTGACCCAGATGGACACGCTCGACCCCGACTTCACCTGTGCCGAAAACCTGCTGGTGTATGGCCGCTACTTTGGCCTGAAAGACAAGCAGATTCGCGAGCGCATTCCGGCGCTGCTGGAGTTTGCGTCTCTGACGCAAAAGGCCAATGCCAAGCCGGGCGAACTCTCGGGCGGCATGAAACGCCGCCTGAGCCTGGCGCGGGCTTTGGTGAACGACCCCAAACTGCTGCTGCTGGACGAACCCACCACCGGCCTCGACCCGCAAGCGCGCCACCTGATGTGGGAGCGCCTGCAACTGCTGTTGCAGCAAGGCAAATCGATCTTGCTGACGACCCATTTCATGGACGAGGCCGAACGCCTGTGTTCGCGCCTACTGGTACTGGACCATGGCCGGAAAATTGCCGAAGGCAAACCGCGCGACCTGATTGCCCGGCACCTGGAGCCCGATGTGGTCGAGGTTTATGGCAACGGCGCGCAAGCGCTGCTGGACTCGCCCTTGCGCGCACTGGCCGCACGCGTGGAGTTAAGCGGTGAAACCGTGTTTTTCTACACCCAGGATGCCGAGCCGCTGCTGAAAGCACTCACCGCTTACCCGCAACTGCGCACGCTGCACCGCCCCGCCAATCTGGAGGATTTATTCCTCAAACTCACCGGCCGCCAAATCAGGGAGGGCGCATGACATGCTGACCGATACAAATAACACGCCAACCCCCAGTGACACCGTGACGCCTGCGCAAAGCATTTGGCGCGCGCCTGAGCTGTCCCTGCGCTTTTGGCCTGTTTTCTTGCGCAACCTGCTGGTCTGGCGCAAGCTGGCCCTGCCCAGTCTGGTCGGCAACATTGCCGAGCCCTTGATGTGGCTGGTGGCGTTTGGCTACGGCATGGGGGCGCTGGTCGGCCAGGTCACGGTAGACGGCACGCCGGTGCCCTACATCCTGTTTCTGGCCAGCGGCTCCATCTGCATGAGCGCCATGCAGGCGGCGTCGTTCGAGGCGCTTTACTCGGCCTTCAGCCGGATGCATGTGCAAAAAACCTGGGATGGCATCATGAATGCGCCAGTCAACCTGGACGACATTGTGCTGGCCGAAATGCTGTGGGCGGCGTTCAAATCGCTCTTTACCGTGACCGCTATTTTGGGCGTGATGCTGGCCCTGGGCATCAGCTATTCACCCAAGTTGCTACTGGCCTGGCCGGTGTTGCTGGGGGTGGGCATTACCTTCAGCTGCCTGGCGCTGATTTTCAATGCGCTGGCCAAAGGCTATGACTTTTTCACCTACTACTTCACCTTGTTTTTGACACCGATGATGTTCCTGAGCGGCATCTTTTTTCCGCTGGAACAGTTGCCGCCGCTGGTGCGCGCCGTGTCGCACTGGCTGCCGTTGACCAACGCCGTGGATCTGGTGCGGCCCTTGTTCATGGACCAATGGCCTGACCAAGTGCTGCGCCCGGTGGCCGTGTTGGCCGCTTACGCCGTGAGCGGCTTCTGGCTGGCACTGGCGCTGACCCGCAAGCGTTTTAAAGGCTAAACAAGACAGAGCCTTGGTTCGGCCTGGCGCCAGCGGGCGGCTACCCTTTGCGGGTAGGCATGGGCAAGTCAAATTGAATCAGATTGTCTGCTTCAACATAGGCTTGCTTGGCAGGCGCCAGATGGGGAAAGTTGATATCAGGCAAAGCACCCGCTTTGACAGCAACATCTGGCATCGACTCTGAAAGATCCAAATCCAGATCCAAGAGCGCATTCGACACCTTTTGGGATGAATTGAACTGGGTGGCCGCGTCGAAATCCGCACTCAAATATTCATACGGCTTGAGGGTATCCTGTTCCACGCTGGCAGGGGCCTTGTCTTGTGCCAAGGTTGACTCTGGCAATTCAGAAACACTCTCCGCAATGGCGTGCAACAGCAGCAAATCCTGAAATGCAGCCAGTTCAAATGAACGGCTTTGGGGATGGCTCGGATTGCGCAAAATATACGACTCCAACAGCGTCAGCACCGACATGGTTGGCCAGCGATCTGTAATATTCTTGAACTCATCCGGATAAAACTCCAGGCCATGCCCTTCATTCTTGAACAGGGCAAATTCGGGCACGACGCCTGAGAAGATCGAGTTGAACCCGAGCCGCAAGTCCTGAAACTCTTGTTTTTGATTCAGCGAATGGTAGATACCGAGCAAATCAAGGTACATGTAGGGATTAGCCTCTGTCCCGGTATCGATTTTTTTCTTGAGAATGCGTATGGCGCGATCCGTTTGCCCCAAAGAGACAAAAAACTCGGCCTGCTGGCGAATATCCAGCGCGGCCTCGTCATGGAGTTCCAGAACCAACTCGCGAGGCAAGGCTGGGACGTTGGGCAACGAGGGATCGGGCGCATCCAGGCGCTCGTTGCTCAACTCTTCGGTCGTCATAAAGGAGGCAAACTTCGAGTCACTCATTTCAATATGATCAACATCCATCTCGTCCACCGGGGCCTGATTGGATGGCGCCCCACTGGTGACGCCGCCGGGGATCGCTGCGGGCAAGGTGAAGTCAAGCTCAGC
>CAJAFJ010000770.1 GCA_903938955.1 uncultured beta proteobacterium
AGAAGAGGTGGCGCTGGAACTGCTCGATTACCTGAAAAGAAACTACGCCCCGCTGGTGGAAGCCCGCTTTAAGCTCGAAGGCGTGGCCGCCATGACGGATGAGCAGTTGCTGGAGGCGATTGGCCGCAAGCGCGGCGCCTTGCTGGGCGGCCAGCGGGTGAACCTGCAAAAAGCCGGTGAGATTGCGATTTATGACTTTCGGGCGGCGGTGATGGGCCGCATCACGCTGGAGACGCCTGCAGAATTTGCCGAATGGCTGGCGGCGGGTGAAATCCTCGATGCCCAGCGCCAGGTCAAGAAAGACGCGATTGAGCTGGACCGCAAAATCCGCTTCAAGAAAATTCCGCGTCCTGACAAGCGCGTCTCCTGAGCGCGCAGCCCGACGGTTTACACGTCGCGGCTCAGCACCACATCCGAGCAGGGAAAAGCCACACAGGGCAGGGCGATGCCCTCGGCTTTTTCTTCGGCACTCAGGCCGGGCCACTCGATCTCGTAACGTACCGTGCCGCTCACGATCTTGCAAATGCAGGTGCGGCAGGTGCCGTTGCGGCAGGAACTGGGCCAGTCGATGCCGCCTTGTTCCAGCGACGTCAGCAGCGGCTGGTTCGTCCAGGCATCCACCTGTTGTCCGTCAGCAGCAAGGCTGGCGATGAAAAATGGCGGGGTATCTTGAGCGTTCATGCCCCTATTGTAGGAGGCGCTAAATACGCCTCTGGAACCTGTGCCTATTCAGTAACAAGCTATAAAATAAATAGCATATATTCAAAGTTTCAGTCCAATATGAAGACAATTCTGCCGCTCAGCCTGTTCATCAAACCTGAAAAAAACGACCCTCAGCCGCTCATTCTTTATCACGGTCGCAACTGCCCGGACGGCTTTGCCGCCGCGCTGGCCGCTTGGCTTTACTTTGAAGGCAAGGCCGAGTTTTTGGGTCTGGACCATGGCGACATCAAGCAAGTGGCTGACTTACCCGAACTGGTGGGGCGCGCGGTCTATATTCTTGATTTTTCGTTTGCCAACGAGATCATGCAGGGCATTGAAGAACGCGCTGCCAAGCTGGTCATGCTGGACCACCACAAGAGTGCGGCCGAGAAGCTGACTGGGTTTGCCTGCCGCTGCGGCGTGGTGCATTTCGACATGCACAAGTCAGGCGCCCGCCTGGCCTGGGAGTTTTTTCACCCCGAACAACCGGTGCCCGACCTGGTACGGTTCATTGAAGACCGCGACATCTGGGTTTGGCAATACCCCGAGAGCGCCGGCTTTTTGGCGGCGCTGGACATGGAGCCGTTTGAGTTTGAGCGCTGGCAAACCATCGCCGCTTTTGATGCCGCACAGTTGACCCGTTTCATGGCGCGCGGTCAGGCGATGGATGAAAAATTCAGCAAGCTGGCCAGCTTGATTGCCGAGAGCGCGCAGCCCCTGGTCTTCAATGGCATCAACGGTTTGATGGTGAATGCGCCCGGTGTGTTTCACAGCCTGATTGGGGACCAGTTGTCCAAACAAAGCGGCACGTTTGCGCTGATGTGGAGCATCGACAAGACCGGTGTCGTCAAGGCCGGTTTGCGCTCGGGGCGCAACTTTGACTGCATTGCCCTGGC